>LQHI01000050.1 GCA_001515185.1 Hadesarchaea archaeon DG-33
ATTCGCCGTGACTTTGTTTAGGTTTTCCATACCCCTATCCAAGATGACCTTGCACTTACCGCATGTGCCTTTGCCACCACAGATGGATTCAATGTCAACTCCGATTTTTTTTGAAACGTCTAGGAGTTTCATGCCAATTTTAGCTTCTGACCTCTTTCCTTCTGGCATGAAAACGATTGTGCCTTTTTTTTCCATGATATACTCACATCTAATCGTTTTTCAAATGTTATTCCTTTTCTTTCTGTTTCTTGTTTTAGTTCATTTTGCTGCTTTAATCTCCTTTTTTAGTTCAGACATGAGCTTTATCGCTTGTTGGATGCTATCTGAAGCGTCCTTCCCGTATGCATCTGCACCATAATTTTTAGCGATATCTGAGGTGATTGGGGCTCCGCCGACCAGTATTTTGCAGTTGGGATTTTTATCCCGAATCATCTTTATCACTTTCGGCATTTGTCCCATCGTCGTCGTCATCATTGCAGAAAGGGCCACTATATCCGAACCCGTTTCTAGTTGTTTTTCCACGAACTTCTCAAGAGGGACATCTCTTCCTAGGTCATGCACCGTGAAGCCAAAGATGTCAAACATCATCTTAATGATATTCTTTCCGATATCGTGTACATCACCCTCAATAACACCTAATACTATGCTTCCTTGAACTTTCACGTCCTCAGCTTTGATATGAGGCCTAAGGATGTCCAATCCGGCGTAAAGCGCTTCCGAGCACATCAACAGCTCTGGTACGAAGTATTCCTTTTTATCGTAAAGTTCACCAACGGTCTCCATTCCGGCTGCCATACCATCCAAGATAGCTTCAAGGGGTGGGATACCAATCTCGAGCGCCTTTTTCGCAGCCTCAACCACTTGCTCCTTTTCGAACTTTATCACTCCCTCACGAAGCTTTTTAAACACCTCTTCTTTCTCAGTCATTAGCTCCCCCTGTTTTGATTTTCTAAACCATTTCTCCTCCCCGTATTTCCTCGTTGCATCCACCATTGCTTTTATGTTTGAACATGGCGTGAGCGGCCAAATATCACATCCAGGCATGATTCCATCGACGCCACTTTCAAGTGCTTTTATTACGGATCGCTTGATGTCTTCTTTGCTGCCATTCAAAAGCACTTTTACTGGATCGATGTCACCAAAAATTATTGCTTTCTCACCTAAAATTTTCCTTGCTTCGGATAGGTCCGTTTTATGATCAAAAGACAATGCATTTGCACCACAATCGTGGAGCATTTCTACCAGAGGTGTGGCGGTTCCGCACATGTGGAGGATCTTGAGGTTATCGATCCCCTCGACCAAGTCTTTGAGGACTGGTTGCACCAATTTTCCGAAAAGTCTCGGGCTCAAAAGGTCCGTTCCCGCGCCCATAGGCCTAACGGTTATGTAGTCCGCACCTGCCCTCGTGAAAATGTCGGCTACCTTTGAACCCACTTCCTTTAACAGCGTTAGGATAGCAGTTAGCTCTTCAGGGTTTCGGAGGGACATTTTCATCAGTTCATCTAACTCCATCACCTGGCCCGCGAGCGTGAAAGGTCCAAGTACATATGAGCCAACAGCTACCTCATCCCCCACCAAGTCCTTGACCTTTTTTATAGCTTCCACGACGATTGGTATTCTGCCTTTGTCCTCCAATTTTTCTGGAATCTGGATATCTTCCGCCTTTTTCACGAACTTTTTTGGTATTAATGGATAGAGCAAAGACTCGGTTCCGTGCTGCTCATAAAACTTAACTTCCCCACCGAGAGCTTCGCCTTCTACGTTCAGGTCGAATGGGACGACAACGGAATCCATCCAGCACTCCTTTTGCGATGCTCTAGCCAAGTTTGCCATTTTTTCAGCGTCTTTATGCACCTCGTTCCATTCGATGCCTTTCATCGCATGGACGCTAACCGACCCCATACCACTGAAGCATGGGGGCCTATCGATGTCCTCCCCTTTTAAAATCCTGATTACCCGTTCCTTTGGAGTTAATTCCATCGTATCGTCGTGGTTGTGTTCTTCACCCTTAACCCTTTTTAAACTTGATACTTTCACAACAACCCCTTACCCTCTATATTTTCCAAAAGTTTTGGATGCATACACCATAGCTGCGATATTCTCGCTAGGAGTATCAGCCGGTACTCCGCAACCACTCGCGAGAATATAACCACCCCCCTTAGCCGCTTTTTCTATCGCGATTTTGCTCTCCGCAATGACTTGATCTGGGGTACCTAAAAATAGGACATTAACTGTGCTAATATTTCCGACTATGCAGACCTTGTTCCCTACCAATTTTTTCGCTTGTGCTAAATCTACTTTTTCCTCTATGCTTATAGCATCCGGCCCTGCTTCTGCCATAAGGTCTAACCGATCGTTCGTGTCACCGCATATATGTAAACATACTTTCAACCCCATCATTTTAAAGGCTTTAATTTCCGTTTTAAGATAAGGAAAACTAAATTCCTCAAACGTTTTCCTAGAAATCATATCGCCTGAAGAAGTTGGATCCGAAATCAGTATTATATCGACACCGCTTTCAGCAACAGCCTCGCCACAAACGATCAAACTTTCAGTTGCTATATCTAATAATTTCTTTAGCTCAGCGGGTTTCTTCTTTGTATCTAAAAAGGCATTGTTGGTGCCCCTCAACATACATGTGTGGCGCCAGCATCCTTGTGCATATCCCATCACAGCAATCTCTTTTTCAACTGCTTTCTTTATGCGCCTGTTGCCTTCGAGTATGAGGGGGAGTCGTCCATCCTTGTGTGGTCGCGGAATTTTCAACTTTGGCAGATCTGTAGAATAATCTTGTACTGCAGGCACCTTTACGTAAGGGGGACCATCAAAAGGAATCCCAAGCACGCTTCCCATGGCTTCTGATTCAGCATGAATAGCGGATATACCTTGAACCACATCGTAACCGAACTTTTTGATGGAATAAAGTTGCGAATAAACATATTTCTCAACATTTGTCATTCCTTCTGAAAAAGGGATCCCCACTTGTCTAAAACACCATTCCCTCACGAAAGGAAGTACCGGAACTCTATCAGGCTCTTTTAGCTCAAAGGCGGCCATAACCCTATCGTGGGAATTCATCTCCTCTTTCATTTTTTCGGCATTCCCCTCAACGGCAGCTTTTGCTAAATCCTCTAAAATTTTTGTCATTTAGTAACACCCACCGAAGTAGCTATACCAAGTCCATATTAAAAAAGTGAATTTTCTATTCACACCCCTTCAAGAATATTTTTCTGAGACCATCGATAGTTTTATGAACATTTCCCTCTTCGACTAACGAGTTTATTTCCCCGTAGTATTCGCCTACCCGCCTTCGTACGTAGTCAATGAAACCTATGCCCTGTTCAACCGCTCTCACGGAATCCTCCCGGTAGGGAAATATGTCAAGGTCATACCATCCCTCGTAGCCGATCTTCTTGAGTTGATAGAAAAGCTCCACGTATCTCCAGAAATTTACGGAACCCGGGATCATGTCGTCATCCCAGTAGCCATAGTTATCGTTGAAGTGCATCGTGAAAGGTGTTTCGTTCCTAGCCACGATTTCAACGGATTCCGCCAAATTTTCGTCGCTCATAAGAGCATGTCCAACATCTATCACAACACCTAGATTCTTCAAACCCAACTTGTTCACAATGAAAAGGGCCTTTCCCACATTGGAAATCTGTATGTGAGTTCGAGGCTCCTTTTGCTTATACTCGAGGAAAATCTTCACCTTCTCATTGTAGCGGGTTATTTCGGATATCCCATTGAACATCCAGTCCCAAGCTCTCCTATGGTCGTAAAACAAGTAGTCATGACCGTCTTGACCCAGCCAAAGCGTGCAAGCATTTGCACCAATTTCGCCTGCTATATCTACGGCCTCCTTCGCCGTTTCTATGGTTTCTCTCCTTAGGTTAGGATCCTTGCTGGTCAAAGAGCCTTTTTGCCATTTGGGTTCAGTAAAAAAGTTTAGGCACACAGTCGGAACCTCTAAGTTGCACCTCGTAAGAATCGCCTTAACTTTCTCAACCTCGTCTCTTTTGAAATCCGTCGGATAGTGCAGCTCAACCCCTCTCAAGGCTTTTACCTGGGTAGCAAGCTCAAGCTGCTGTTCAGTGGTTAGAGGAACCTTGTATCCCCTTGGATTAAAGCGATCCGCCACTTGACCGAAAGCCCACAAACCTGAACCATATTTCTCTTTCAAGCTCATCCCAATTTTCAAAGTTGAGGAGCAATGATGAATATTGCTTTGATAATCTTGTCGGTAAAGTTGTGATATTCGTGTTTTACACCCTCTGGGACAAAGAACGCTTCCCCTTCACGGACCTCGAAGCTCTGGACGGTTTCAGGTAGGTAAATGATTAGAGTTCCCTCCAGAGCATAGACGAGTTCATCACCCTTGTGGCTCTCGGGTTCGGAAAACACATGGGGAGGCACGGCAATTTTGCCGAGGTGGATCAAATCGTTACTGACGTAGAAAGTTATTGGTATCCGATGCTCCTTGCCATGAATGACCCGCAACGCCTTGTCGTCTGTTACAACAGTCATCCTCACCGGCTTGCGTCGGGCTTCCTCGCCTGGAAGCGGCCATTTCCCCAAATCCTCAAGTCCCATCTCAACACCTCAAGGCACTTTATACAATTTCGGTTTGCCCGGGAACTCCAATGGCGGACCCTTTTCCGGATCCCACATCAGAGGTGCTATGGCAAAAAGTATCGTAACTACTTCATCAGTAAAGTTATGACCTTGGTGCCATCCGTCCTTTGGGATTAAGAGAACTTCCCCCTTCGAAACCTTGTGAACATCCCCAGTTTCAGGGTTAAACATCGTGAGGGTGCCCTTTAAGATGTAATACAGCTCATCTCCCGCGTGAACGTCTGAAGGCTCGAACCTTCCTCCGGGGGGTATTTGGTAGATGCCCACGTGAAGTTTGTCGGTACTCACGAACAACCAATTAAAGTCGAGGTGTGGCTTATTACCGTATGCGAAGGTTACTATTTTGTCGCGTGTTATGAGAGTCGGCTTTTTTTCACTCGGAGGGAATGGGTGCTTTCCATGAAAATCTTCAAGTTTAAACGGCAATTTCAGTCACCTTT
>LQHI01000051.1 GCA_001515185.1 Hadesarchaea archaeon DG-33
CTTCACCGCACGAATGGCGTCAATAACCACACCGGCGCTGTTCGGGGAGTCCTCGACTGAGAGCTTCACGTCTATGGCGAGTGGCACATCCCCGAACTTTCGTCCCCGCATGTGGATGTAGCACACTTTATTGTCCTTGAGGAATGGAACATAATCGCTGGGGCCGATTCTAAGTGGTACTTCGTAGGGCACTTGACTCGAAACGGCTTCTGTCTTGCTCACGCGCTTAGAGCTCAGGCGCTCCTGCTCAAGCATGTTCAAAAAATCACAATTTCCGCCTATGTTCAGCTGGTAACTCTCTTCCAGCTTAACCCCGCGGTCGATTAGCAGTCTCGCGAGCATACGGTGCAGGATTGTCGCTCCAACTTGAGACTTGATGTCGTCGCCTGCGCAAGGCACCTTAGCGTCTTCAAACCGCTTGCCCCATTCTTTATTCGATACTAGAAACTCGGGAATGCAATTTATGTATCCGACCCCTGTCTCAATCGCTTGTTGAGCATAATAACGCGAAGCCTCGTAACTCCCCACTGGCAGGTAGCTGATTAGAACATCAGCGCCTGCGTCCTCCAGTACTTTTGCGACCTCGGCGGGCTTCTGTGTTGAATCTACTGGAACCACAGGCTTCAGATATCTGCCGAGGCCATCTAGCACCGGTCCTTTTGTGACCTCAACTCCCAGCTTAACTCCCAGCTTCGGGACATCGCTGAATTTGATTGTGCAGTTGGGGGGTGAAAAGATAGCGTCTGCCAAGTCCTTCCCCACTTTGTTTGCGTCAACGTCAAAGGCCGCGACGAACTCGATGTCCCGAATGTGGTAGCCACCGAAGTTCACGTGCATCAAACCTGGGACGAACTGATCCTCGCGCGCATTCTTGTAGTACTCAACACCTTGCACCAATGACGATGCGCAGTTGCCCACACCCACGATTGCCACTTTTATTTTAGACATCATATCGCCCCGTTGTTCGGTCACCCGACGATTTAGAGAACTTCCTTTAGCATGAGAAGATAAAACTTTCCGTCCATCTCGCATGCGAAACCCACATCGTTTGTCTTGCTCTGATAGTCAAGCAAGTTTTTCAGCTGCGAACTCCGGATAAGATAATTGCGACCTGTCTTAACGTCTATGAAGAGTTTCTTTCCGTTTCTTCCAGCTTGTATGTCAATCGCCTTCTTCACGTTAACGGGCTCCACTCTCCAACCGCGAAAAGCAAGCAGTTCCGCCAATTTTGCCGCCGACCGCTCCCACTTGCGGGCCTTAGTTTCTCCCAACATGCGAAGGCAAGAGGGGCATCTCTTGCTTTTCCCTCTAGGTTTCCACTCGTAGCCACAACTTTGACATCGTATTGTTGTTACAACCATATTTCAACCTAGGAAATATCTCGGGGAATTTACTATTTAAGCTTTCCGGCTGAAACAAAGTGGGTTTTCCTGTGGCTATAGCGAGAATGAAAAAGAAGACGACCGCTGAACTGGTCTGGCCCTACTTCCTGAAGTTGCTGAAAGAGCGCCCGATGTATGGGTACGAGCTGCGACAGGAGACGCAAAAACGATTCGGGTGGAAACCACCTACCGTTACCTCCTATGTTGTGCTCTACCGCCTCCAACGCAAGGGCTATGTGACTAAGGAGTGGCGCGAACAGCGAGGAAAGCCCGCACGCAAATACTACAAAATAACAAAGAAAGGCGAGAAGTTGCTCGAGGAAGGCAAAAAATACCTGAAGGAACTTTACTCGAAACTTTCCTGAAGATAGCTAGGATAATCGAATTTTTGCAGCAAACAACCTCTGGGCCACGGTGAGGTGGGCCAGAATCACTATTAGGACCACTGCGTATTGCGTATATCCAATCAATGCTCCGAAGGCTAGGATGAGGATCCGTTCCCCCCGCTCGGCTATTCCCACATCGAGCTTGCCCGAGCCAGCTGCCTCTGCCCTAGTGCGAGTGTAGCTGACCATCAGGCTTCCAAAGATGGCTAGAATTCCCCACGCCCAACCAGGCAGAAAACCCACTTCAGCAAGCCGACCGTTGATGAATGCGTAAATTATGGCCACAAAAATTAAGAAATCCACATATCGATCGACTACCGAGTCGAGAACTCCCCCAAACGCCGTTTCTCTATTAATTACCCTAGCAACCGCTCCATCGATGAGATCAAAAAACCCACAGATGAGGAGGACAATCCCTGCCCAAAGTTGCAGCCCATAAGCAAAAAGGAAAGCCGCAACAACACCCACCAGCAATCCAATCAAAGTAAAGAGATTCGGGGTGAGGCCTGTCCGTGCAAATGCTTTAGCTGTCGGTTCCATTAGATGATTTACCCGATCTCGAATTCGACTCAGCACGGTCACACGCCTCCAGCACAAAGGATTTTTGTCCACGGTCATAAGTGTTTTTGGGAGCGCATGATATACCTTGGCCCCGCAGGCATCCCGACCGTGAGCAGGGAGCGGACGACGATAGGAGGCATAAAATGCGCGGCCGAACTCAAACTTACGGCATTCGAGGTCGAATTCGTTAGACATGTTGGGATGAGCAACGAGACGGCGGAGGAAGCGGGAAGGGTCGCAAAGGAGCTTGGTGTGCGTTTATCGGTGCACTGTCCCTACTTTGTCAATCTCTGCTCACAAGAACCCGGGAAGCTCGAGGCCTCAAAGAGGCGCATTCTCGATTCGGCGGAGCGGGCCTTCCACCTGGGGGCTGATGTTGTGGTATTCCACCCCGGTTTCTATGGTCTCTTATCGCATGACGCAGCATTCAAGGCTGTGGAGGATGCCTGCCGAAATATGCTCGATAGAATGCGCGTAAATGGGATAAAGGGGGTTCGGCTCGGATTGGAGACCACAGGCAAAGTCAGTCAGTTCGGCAGGCTTGATGAAATCGTCAAGCTTTGTAAGGAGGTGAAGGGTTGCACGCCAGTAGTCGACTTCTCGCACATTTATGCGCGCCAAGCTGGCAGAATAAACTACGATTGGATATTCGAAAAGCTGAAGCCGCTGAAGTTGAAACATCTGCACGCGCACTTCACAAGTATGGAATGGACGCCTGCCAAAGCGCCGTGGGAAGGCAACGAACGACGTCACCTCGAGCTCAAGGTAAACAAGCCATCCTTCGAGCCGCTCGCGCGCGAGATTCTCAAGCGAAAAGTCAACATCACTTTAATTTCCGAGTCGCCGATTTTAGAACAGGACTCGCTCGAAATGAAGCGGGTCTTCGAAAAGTTAGGGCATGAATTTAACACGTCGAGATCCCCCCGTGTTTTTCGTCCGCCTATCTCCTCCGTGATTTCACGAGTTCGCGGTTCCGGTATCGCCCCCCGACTATGGTAAAAGTTTGGATGTCTTTCGTTAATGGGAAATACTCAGATATTTATTATTCAAAGCAGTTATTTTGTAGGGTGATGTAGTTGGGAAGAATTGTTAGGAGTGATTATTACTTCGAAGAACCCGGGCCAGATAATACCAAAGATATCGTGGAGGCTTTGACAAAAAGGCTAGAGGAAACAGGAATAAAAACTGTAGTGGTTGCAAGCGATTCGGGTGAGACGGCATTGGAGCTTGGCAAGAAGATCGATGGCAAGGCCAAACTCGTCGTTATTTCAATGGAAACCGTGGCGAAGGACGTCCGAGCCGCTCTCGAAAAAATGGGCGCTATCATCCACGAAAATTGCATTCCAGCTTTTCGAGCAAAAAATCTGGGGTACATGAAGAACACCTATTACACGTTGGGACAGGGTTTCAAGGTCGCCGTGGAAGTTGTGGTCATGGCTACATCCGAGGGAGCTGTGAAGTCTGGCGAGGATGTGATTGGAGTTGGGGGGACTGGCAAAGGAGCCGATACAGCATTAATTGTTAAGGCTGCACTTCCCGACGATATCTTGGGAAAAGATATCGGGAGACGATTAGAAATACGCGAAGTTATCGCCATGCCCCTAGTCAAAAAATGGTGGTAGATACTGGCTCAGAGAAAATCCGTAATGCGCCTATGATAGGTGAGATAAGGGGAAAAATAAAGAAACAAGAAAAATATAATTAAGTTGATTCGTGGCGGTTACATGTATGCATACTGCGCGAGTGGTTGGAGAAGATGACATCATGATCCAAGTGGAGTGGGGCTGTTGCGTCGTTTGCGGGCGGGTGGCATGGCTCTATTCAGTTAGCGGGCTGACAACTCGGGCCCGCTGCTTCCAGTGCTGGCGGGACGCCGTAAACGAGGGGCTGATTTCGGAAAAGATATACAAAAAAATTAGAGAACAAGCGAAAGAGAGCAAAGGATGAAAAAAGGTTATTGTGAATGATTACATGGGAATCCCAGATATTTTAAACCAACTTTATAACACGCTTCTCCCCTTCGCCGGTTTAATCTTTGTCTTAGGCCCCCTATGTTTGGCGTTTCGAAAAGCTGGTGTTTTCATCGGTTTAGGGGTAGGTTGCATAGTGAATTCGATTCTGTGGGATACATTGGATAAGATTCCATTTCTTAGCGGTCTGGCGGAAAACCCCACAGTGTTTCTTATTGTAGCGATAGTAATTCTTGCCATTTTTGCCGGGATAGGATTGACGGCAGTAGTAGTACTCGCCTTTCTGTTTTCGAGTATTGGAGGTTTATTGCTGAGCGTTTATCTATTCGGCTTTAGCACTTGGACGGTAATTGGAGGATTTGTTGGTGGCTTGATCTGGCTGTACGGCATTAGTCTACTTATCAAAAAAGTTGCTGAAAAAGTAAAAGGGGAGGGCAAGAAAATAATAAGAGTTGAATATCGTCCCGAAAAACGTGAAATCGGCATTTGCCCTAATTGCGGGGCGGAAGTGCAAGCAGGGAATAAGTTTTGCAGTTCTTGCGGGTTGAATTTGGAACATGCTAAAAATAGAACTAAAAAAGTTGTTAAGAAAAAGTGGTGGTCGCTGCACTAACTATTTTTATTAAAGGTAGATTTTTTCGACTTAGGACTTACTCGCTGATTTCAACCTAGCAACTAGTTCCTGCCGTGGCACTTGCACTTGATCGCCAGTATGCATTTCTCGAAGGGTGACCCTGCCAGCTGCCAAGTCTTTAGTACCGACTATGATTGAATGTTTGGCGCCGCAAGCGTTAGCATACGCTATGGCCTTGGACAACCGTCGTCTCATCAGGTCGACATCGACGAGCAGGCCAGCTCTGCGCAGCTCCCCAACTATTTTCAAGCATTCGCTGAGCATCCCCTCGCTCGCGGGGAGAACCACGCAATCCAATCGTTCGCGCGGGACTATCATCCCTCGCTTTAAAAGGGTCCGAGCAATGCGGTCGACGCCGAACCCGACGCCGACGGCCGGGCAGGGTTCGCCCCCCAGAAGCTCGATGAGTTCGTCGTAACGGCCACCCCCTGCAACTTGAACTCCATCAACATAGAGCTCGAAAACGAAGTCTGTGTAATACTCCAGCCCGCGGGCGATTCCGAAATCTATTGTAAATTTCTCGACTCCAAACGAACGAACGTGCTCGAGGATTTCATGTAGGTTATTCAACGCTATTTTGGCTTTGGGTAAACTCGCAACAAGTTTCTCCGCCTGTTTCAACACTTTTGTGCTGCCGCGTAATGTAATCAAGAGTCTTGAGCATCACTCCTCACCCCCGCGTGGGCAAGCACCTCTCGGAGCAAGCGGATGTGGCCTATGCGGAGTTCATAGCCCGACAATCCAAGCTCTTGCATGATGTCGTCAGCGAGTGCGATTATCTCGGCATCCGCTTCAGGTTGGGGAGAACCGATAACCTCTACTCCTGATTGGATGAATTGCCTCCATCTCTGCGCCTGAGGCTCCTCGTACAATAACATAGTTTCACAGGTTTGGGTGCCGATTTGAGGTGGGTAAGATAAAGTCTGATGGCGGGCACTGTTAACTCCGGGCGTAGGGCAAGTGCACGGCCCGATTTGTCCTTGAAAGAGTAAAGTTGTTTAACCACCACTTCGCCGCTTTTCTTCTCAAACAGCTCAAGGTACTCAAAGGTAGGAGTTTCGATTTCTTCGTAGCCGTAGCGCTTGAAAGCGTTGTTCATCACGTGGGTGACGTGACGAATGCTCGCCAGTTCTTTACCCAGCAAATCGCGCGTTCCTTTCGGTTTTTGCATGGGCATCACGGCATGTTTTCATAAATAACTTCTGAAATTTTCACCATATTATTAGAACTCGTGAAAACGACTTTTAGATAAT
>LQHI01000052.1 GCA_001515185.1 Hadesarchaea archaeon DG-33
ACAGATACTGGAATAGCGGGTGCTACTGTCAGGGCTTCTCCTGGAAACAAATATGCTACAACTTCCTCCAACGGATATTTCACATTTAGCAATTTAGAACCGGGCTTTTATACGCTGACAGCTTCGTGCAGCGGATATCAGAATCGAACTGTAACAGTCTTGGTCACCGAGGGCAACATAACTTATGTGGACTTTGGTTTGCAGGCAATCGTACAATATTATGTTGGAAATGTTGATACGAAGGAACTGCACACCCCAGATTGCCAATGGGTATCCCAGATGTCCGAAAGCAATAAGGTGTATTTTTCAACAATTGAGGAAGCGATAGACCAGGGTTACAATGGTTGCTATTATTGTCTTAAACAATACGACACGGGATAACCCCAAAGAGGTGATGAGAAATGGCGGAAAACAGGGTGTCCATTACTTATACAGCGCTTATATGGACTGGCATTATTCTATCCATCTTTGGAGCGATAGTTGCTGTGCTGGGTTTTGGGGGGTCAACAGTTTTTGAGGGTAGTTTAGGTGATATCAAAGTAAAAACCACTCAAACCGGGCTCGCTGTTTTAGTTGTGGGGGCAGCACTGGCGGGCACTATTGCACTCAAACTCCCCAAGGGGGTAGTGGTTTTAGAAGAAGGAGAGAAGTACAGTTTTACAGAGAAATTGGCTAGGAGAATTCCCGTTTTATCTCTGGTGATACTCGTCGTGGCAATCGTTCTTCTTGTCGTATCGTTTAAGGGGGTAATCGCATGAATGAAAAAAGAGTAGAAATTTTAGGTGGAATTCCCGGTAAAAGAGGTGCCTACTTAAATTGGCTTCACGACCCGACAACTGGCAAATATTTCGCCCCCACGCTCCCTGAACATCCCTCTTTTGAAGGCGTCAGGAAAATGCATGAAAGTGGAAATACAGGTTCGGGGGTGAAAGTAGCCGTTATTGACACCGGTCTTATGCTTGATCATCCTTGGATTAAGCGCAGTACAGAAAAATCTAAAGACTTTACCGGAGAAGGGATCGAAGACCTAAATGGACATGGGACGATGGTCGCTCTTATTTTGCTCGCCACCTCCCCAGGTGCGAGTCTTTTCAACGTGAAGGTCATGGATTCGGAGGGAAGAGGGTCGGAGGAAAATTTGATAAAGGGCATCCAATGGGCGGTGAAAGAAGGAGCTCAGATAATCAATCTCAGTGGTGGCGTGTACTGGAAGAAGTGGGGCATATGGGATTGCAAAGGAGATTGTAAAATATGCCGTGCGGCCGAGGATGCCGCAAAGGTCGGTGTCTTGGTTGTAACAGCCGCAGGGAATCAGCCTAGCAAAACCTACTGCCCGGCAAAGGTAGGTTTAGTGAAGAAAGATATTGGTGTAATGGGTGTAGCGGCATACGATTTTGAAACTGGGATTATAGCCCCGTATTCAGGGGTGGGAAACATAGCTGCGCCTGTAGGTGGGTACCGTTTAGTGCCAGTCGAGTGAAAAAAAGGGATAAATCGTTTTAGATAAAAATCAAATTTGCTCATCGGCTAACTTTTACCCGCAAATTTTTAGGAATATTTTTACTCATCGGAAATGCTCGTAACCGCGGTCTGGCAACGCTCGTGTCTTTCCCTTGGCTCTGATAAAAACTCCCTTGCCTCTGGCTACACATCCAATCGTGGTTGCCGTTGTGCCCATGCGCTTGAGCGTCAGCCGAACTTTTTCCCAGCCTCGCGGGCGAACCGTGAAGAGCAATTCAAAATCTTCCCCTCCAAGGAGCACGAGATTATCTACATTGAAACCATGCTCGACCGCAAATTTTCTTACAAGCGGGTGTTCGGGTACACTATCGCGGTCCATAACAATTTTCACCTTGCTCTCCTTCGCAAGTTGCCAGAGGTTTGCCGCAAGCCCATCTGTCACATCTATCGCCGATGTGACGAAGCCACTCCGTGCCAAAGCTCTGCCCTCCCGCACACGCGCTCTCGGTTCGAGCTGGGCTCTGACCAGCGCACGGTAGCTCTTGACCGGAAGTCGCTTGAGCATGAGCTTCAAACCCGCCGCGGCCGCCCCAAGTCTGCCCGTTACCGCGATGAGGTCACCAACTCTCGCTCCAGAGCGCGTCAATAGCTCCCGCCTGCGGGCCACGCCGAAAGCAGTCCCAGATATGACTATCTCTTCGCTCTCGTCCAAGTCTCCGCCGACTACATAAGTGCCGTGTTCGAGCGCGGCCGCATTCATGCCCCGCACGAGCCGTTCTACAAATTTTACCTTAAGACTTCTCGGCAGGCCAACTGAGAAAACCAGCCCTAGCGGTTCCGCGCCCATCGCTGCTAGGTCGCTCAGGTTGACCACGACCGCCTTGCGGCCCATCTGCTCGGGTGAGGTGCCGGGTGGAAAATGTTTGCTTGCGACGAGCATATCAGTTGTCAAGACTGCACACTTGCGATTATCCAAATCTAGCACTGCTGCGTCATCGCCTACGCCTACCCTGACACGGGCTCCACGCTTGCAGATTTTGCGGGCAAGCTCGACCAGTGTTCTTTCGCCAACATCGCTCAGTTTCATATCTTCACCTAAAGGAGAGGTAGGTTGCCCGTAAGCTGATCCACAACCTCGTTTAGTGCAGGACCGATCGCGAGCACCGTCATCGTACTTGGGGGCAACTCGGTCAACCCGGCATCTTGGATCAGCTCAGCGGGAATGCTAAGTTCCTCTGCACGCTTTTGTAGCTTTCGTAACTCCTGCTCGCTCGCCACTTTAACCACCACTTTTTTTTGCCCCTCGCTCAACCAAGCTTCTGCCCATTCGCGGTGCTCTTTGCGCGTCCGTTCAAAAGCAACAACCGCGCCGTGTGCAACCTGCGTCGCGAGCTTTCCTGGACTCATTTCAAGGTCGGTTCGAACGATGATGACTTGCTTGTACTTAAACACTTTCGCCACCTTGCTTCTCCTCGGGGGGTTGGGGAGGTTGAGCCGGCTGCTCTTCGGGTGGGGCTGGCCGCTCTTCAGGTGGAGGAGCTGGTTTCTCCTCAGGTGGGGTTGGCGGCTCTTTGGACGAGGGTGGCAACTTGAGTGGGATTGGTTTTTCCTCGGGTGGAACTGGCTTGGGCTGTCTCAGTTTACTTATCTTTCGCATTAATGCACGCTCATAAATTATAGCCACCTCCAGCCCCCCGCGCCAGTACGCTATGAGCGCAAAAAGCAGGCACACGCCAAACACGGCAAGCACGAATGGTGCCAAGGTGAGCATTTTCAAACCTGGCTGTGCGAGCACGAAACCGAGATAGATGAGCACGAGCACACCTAGGCCTAAGCTAACCCCCATGCGCTGCCAGAAATCGAGGCTCTCCTTACGTGGGTAGAGCACAAGCGTGAAGAGGAAGCCTGGTACCATCAGGAGAAACAGGCCGAAAAGCACGTATGCGAGCACATCTAGCATCCAATCACTCGTTAGGGTTATCTATTGGTACTTAAAAAAGTTGTAAGGTGCTGGGTTGCAAGCAGATGTTGTTGTGGTTGGCGGCGGGCCTGCGGGATGTTTCGTCGGAGAAGCGCTTGCCAAGCAAGGTTTTGAAGTTGTAATTGTGGAAGAACATGGTGAAGTCGGGAATCCCGCTTGCTGCGCCGGCATAGTGGGGACAGGTGGTTTCCGGGAGTTGAAAATCAAGCCGAGAAAATGGGTGCTCGGGAAGCTTCGCCGTGCAGTTTTTTATCCCCCATCGAACAGGCCCGTTGAGATAAGTCGTGGCAAGGTGGAGGCATTCGTGATCGACCGTGCCGCCTTCGACCGGGAACTAGCGAGGAAAGCCGTGAAGGCTGGGGCCACTCTGCTCCTAAGGACGAGATGCGTGGGGCTCAAACTCGGGCGCGAGCCTGTGGTGAAGCTCAAGGGCGCGCGCGAAACCGAGGTCGAGGCACGCTTGGTGGTTGGCGCGGATGGTCCAGCTTCAATCGTCGCGCGAGAGGTAGGTTTGCTGAAAACTGCACGCTACCTCAAATGCGCTCAGCTCGAAACCGTTGCGAAAGTCCGGTCCGACGCCACCGAGCTTTACTTCGGCAGCTCGTTTGCGCCGGGCTTCTTTGCTTGGCTGACTCCGGCCGGAGATCTCTGCCGCGTGGGGCTCGGCACTTCCCAAGGTAATGCCCTCGGGAAGCTCCTCTCTTTTATAAAGACGTGTCCAACAGCATCCACCAAGATTCAATCCAAAAAAATCCTTAACATCTACACTGGACTCATCCCCGAACCACTGACGAGGAAGATCTATGCCGACCGCGTGATGCTGGTGGGCGATGCCGCTGGTCATGTCAAGCCTCTCACGGGCGGCGGCATTTACGTTGGGCTCTCTTGCGCCCAACTCGCGGTCGAAGTCGCAATAGATGCCCTTGGGAGTGAGCCCACCGCCAAGAAGCTTCGTGCGTATGAACAAGCTGTGATGAAGAGATTTGGCCGTGAGTTTGAGCTGGGAATTCGCGTACGCAGGATTTTTGAACGAATGACCGATGAGGATCTAAATTCGATATTCGAACTCCTGAGGAAAGAAGACGTGCGAGCGTTGGTGCACAAAAACTTTGACTTCGATCGCCACGAAAAACTCCTCCGAGCCCTCCTAATCAATGCACCGCGATTGCTGCCTTTGCTCGAGTTGAAAAAAATCTTGAAGTACTCGCGCTACCTGCTGAAACCCTAAAGAAAATGGCGGGGATTTCGACCCTTCCGCTACTCCTTCAACGAGTTTGTGAATCTCGACCACTTCACTCGTTCGTTGCTTTTTCGCGTCAGGATCTTTTTCCCGCAGTCGTTGCTTTATCCTGCTCTTCCACAGGACTTATCCGCGTCCTCCCCCAGTTTTTCGCCCGGGTTTTTACGCGGCTCCCCGTTGCCCTTAGGCTTCGGTTTGGCCTCCTCTGTGGGCTTTCATCCCCGCCGTCCTTTAGCTGAGGCGCCTGTCTATTTAAGGATTTTTCCAAAAGTGGATATATTTCCAACTTGGAGTGGATATATTTCCAACTTGGAACTACGACTCAAAAAATGACGAGTTTCGACCCCTTTACCACTCTTCAGCACTAGCGCCGGTTGGCTTTTGCTGCAGGCTTCCCCCTTGATATTCATATTGTTGGACCACCCCAATAGAATTTGGCGTTGAGATGCCGGCGAATCTCCCACCAGAGTACTTCAAGGCCGAGGCGCGCTATCAGCAAGCACGAACCATAGATGAGAAGATTCTAGCAACCGAGGAGCTCATCCGCCTCGCCCCAAAGCACAAAGGGACTGAGAAGCTCCTGAAAATGCTCAAGCGGCGCCTAGCCAAACTCCGCCAAGAGCTGCAGGCGAAACAGGCGCGCAGGGTCAGGAGAGGTGGGCCGAGTTTCGCCGTCAAAAAGGAAGGCGCAGCTCAGGTAGCGCTTGTTGGGGCACCGAACTCTGGGAAGTCGACGGTGCTGCATCAGCTCACGGCCGCTCGCCCAAAAATCG
>LQHI01000053.1 GCA_001515185.1 Hadesarchaea archaeon DG-33
GACCATACCATATGTGCTCTCCACCTCATTCCAATCCTTAACGAATTTTATGGAGTACTTCCGACCGCCAAACCGACCCACGAAGATTTTCCTTTTTTCCACGCGCATGTAATCTTCATATGATACTGCAGATCTATCCAACTCTCTGGAACGGATTTCTTTTTTATAATCTTCCTCCTTCAACTTCTCTAATCCCCTTTCCCCATCCTCCAACAACCGCCCTATGCTTGCGTATACTCGGCGACAGTTCTTCGACCCATAAATGACGGGATCAATGTCAGACGAGATTGTGTGGAGCTTCGGTTGAAGAAAGGAAAGCGCTGCCTTCTCGACTCTGTCCAGCTCCTTTTTACGTCGCAGCTCTGATATGCAGTCGTTGGGCCTGTAGTGGTATTTTATGTCCTCCTCCGGAACTTCGCATAATTTTTCACCGAAGACAAGATCATGAACCAAATACTTTGAATCCAACTGCTCAATCGCATCATGTAAATCTTGAAAGGTGCGGATCCTTCGAAAAGTGGTTTTGCCACGCCTCAGGTTTCCCCTCAAATCCGGCACGTACTTGGGATAAGCAATGACCCTGCCGGGCGGATGGGTATGCCCTCTAACATCGAAAATAACGCCATCCACCGTTTCTACCATATCACCTTCCAGCGGTTTTGCCTTCATCCCCATTCCAAACAATTTTGGTGCCCCTCTATTAATGAGCGTCCAAGAATCCCCGCACTTAGTGCCGGGGAGTATCAATTCTCGTTTTCCATGAGCTTTCTTTTCGAGAGGAGTTCGCCTTTTCTTCCATGTGGCCTCCTTAACACCGAGTCCTCGCTTTTTTCTATTTCGCGAGCTTCGTCACATAACTTTGCGGCCGTCCTCATCATCTCATGAGCAGCTGCCACGATCGGTATGTATCTCTCCTTCTCCTTGACCCTGAAACAGCCCTCAACGCTTACATCTGCAACTTTCTTCGCTATCTCAAAAGCTGCCATGGCCTTCGCACGCGCATAAGGATTTTCAAATTTGGCGGCGCCTACAGCTTTATCGCGGTCAACGATTATCCTTGGCAAATAGGGCTTGCCAGACTTCACGCCCTCGATTGCTTTATCGGTCTCCTCATAAACAACTCGGGAAGCGCCAGTTACTGAAAGAACCTTGATTACATCCGCATTAAAGAGCGACATCTCGACGGGATCGAGAAATTCCATTCGCGCGCCTAGCATGGAGTCTGCCTCGACGAATATGTAGCCAAAGCCTGTCTTCTCAAGTTCCCCGGCGATCTTGGCCCCTGGGGCATCGCCGATGATTATGCAGGGTTTGCCGGATTTCTTGAGGATCTCTCTAGCCTTCGAAGGTCCCGGAAGGGCAGGATTTGGACTTATCGCTATGATCAGTTCGGGATTGAAGTCAAGAATTTTTTTAGAAACCCCTTCACAGTCCTCCTCGGTTATTTTCGGTCCAGATGCCACAACCCTGAAGTCGATGCCCTCTCTTTCTGCCCGCTCATCGAGCATCAGGTCCAACATGGCGGAAGTGCCGAGGTTGCCCATCTTAACTAATCCTACCCTCACTCTTTTGGCCATCTCTGATCGCCCCCCAACTTCACAATAGCAAGGGGTAATTAAATAAATTTGCCAGCATAAATCCAGCGGAAGGTGATCCCATGGAAATGCTTGACTTATCCATCTTCATCGGGTATATTGCCGTGCTAATCATCATTGGGGTCAGGGTTTCGAAGAAAACAACGAATTTTCGTGGATTTACCGTAGCAGGCCGATCGCTTGGTTTTCCCCAAATGACCGCTACAATAGTTGCGACGTTTTATGGTGCAACTGCCGTAATTGGGGTAGCTGGGTTTGCTTACCTAGTTGGTCTCGGTGCTATCTGGTTCGTCATACCGTGGTACATTGGCACTTTGCTTGTGGCTATCTTCTTGGTAAAAAAAATATCTAAATTCTCAAAATTCACCATGCCCGAAGCCATCGGCTCCATGTTCGACAAGCGATGCAGGATTCTGTCTGCGAGCCTGTTGATTTTCTACTGCCTCGTCCCAGAATCTATCATAGCGATCGGCTATCTCTCCCACTCGATGTTGGGCATCTCAACTTCGCTCGGCATGATCATCGCAACTTTTGTGATAATCATTTACACACTTCTTGGGGGTCTCCGAGCGGTCGTATCAACCGACATCTTGCAGTTCTTCCTCATGGGCACGGGGTTGATGATTTTACTCGTGGTGGGGTTAGGGGCTGTCGGGGGGTTTGGCGGCATCTGGCAGAACATCCCGCCTGACTTCAAGTCCATATCGGGAGGGCTTTCGATCTGGGATATTCTAGTCCTTTCTATCACCATAGGCACTCTGCCACTCGTAAGCGCCCAACTTTATCAGAGATTTTTCTCCTCGAGTTCTTGGAAAATCTCAAGAAGGGCGTTGTTTACCGCAATTCTCTGTTGGATAATTTTCGACTTTGCGATTATTACGACGGGCCTAATGGCTAGGGCTCAAAATCCTGCCGGAGGCGAGGAATTGGCTGATGCCGCCCTGCCGGACCTAGGGATGGGGCTCCTTCCAGTAGGGGTTAGGGGGCTTTTCATGGTAGCTTTGTTTGCAGCGGTGATGTCGACTGCTGATTCCTATCTTCATGTAGCGGCCAGCAGCTTTTCAAACGATATCTACAGATTTTTTGGAAAGAAAGGAGGTGAGAAAAGGATGCTGCTGGTGGCAAGGGGCTCGATAGTCATGTTTGGTATCTTTAGTTTGATAATCGCATTTTGGCTCCAAACGATCGTAAATGCGATAGTTTTCCTCTTGACGGTCTGGATATCCGGGATGCTTCTACCGATAATTCTTTCCTATAAATTCAAGTTGAGGGCGAAAACGGCATTTGCGGGTATGCTTTCGGGTGCCCTTGCTTCCATCTTCTGGAAAGTTATTTCCTCTTATGTTGCCGTGCCTGCCTATGCGGATCCCCTCTTCATCGGCATAGGCGCCTGTTTATTTGGACTCATAATTGCGGACATAACCTGGCGATAGCCCTCGGGAGTTAGCTGTCTAAGATTTATTTTTTGATATTTTACTTGCAAGAACGTATGCCCTAGCAATTGTCTCATTCCTGCTCTCTCCAAACTTCAAGACGCTACAGATAGGGTGCCCCTTTTTGACAATCGAACCTTCCGGTGTGATATCGACTATGTCTGGGATTTTCTTTAAATCAGGAATTTCAACATCCTTCTTAGCATACAAAATTAACTTTACCGAATATCCCCTTGGTTGCCTGTATTTCCCCACCTCGCCTCCACAAGAACGAATGTGTTCTTCTACGAGGTTTATCCCGAGAAGTCCTTCGACGCAATCGATCGTGTTCTGAAATCTGGGATTTATCTCCACCAGGTATGGCTCTTCAGAAAGGACGAAATCGACCCCATTCGAGCCCACCAATCCGATTTCCTTACAAATCGTTTTAGAGGTTTCGACGATTTGGTTTTCAAACTCGGGTTTGTTTAGCGGTATCACGTTACCACAGTAACCAAATGGCCTAGGCACGCCCAACCGTTTGTCGCCTATGATTTGCTCGTTAATTGTTAGACACTTGGCTTCATCACCGTTCGACAAGATAGATGTGCTAGCATCGATGCCTCGAATGTACTGTTGCACGTACAAACTTTCTTTATCACCCGCTGACAACACACTTCCAAAGAATCGCACCAACTCATCCGATGACCTAGCAAGCCTTATCCCGATGCCGCCTCCCCCAAAGGCTGGCTTCAAAACAACGGGGTACCCGATATCCAGTGCGGCCTCTAACGCTTCATCTAGCTTTCGAACCCTATGTGTGAGCGGGTAGGGAATGCCAAGTTTATCAGCTATGCGAAAAAGTTTCTCTTTATTTTTGCACGTCTCCAAGCGGGTCGTGTCATTTCCGATTATTTTTGCCCTCTTTCCAAGATCCCCGATAAATGCTGAGTAGTGCTCCATGCCCGATGTTAAAATGATCGCATCGACGTTGTGGGCTTCAAGAGCTTGAAGCGAGAGATGAAAGAGACTAGGTCTTTTCGAGCTTTTAGGCTGAACCTTCAACTCGGCGGATCTGACGGAAAACACGACATCTGCACATCCCCGCAAATCGATGTCGCCAAAACAATCCACAGCAATAGTTTTCAAGCCGAGGGCCTTCGCTGATTTGACGATTGGTCTGGTGTTGACACCGACCACCATGATTGAATTAAAAGACAAAGTGGGCCTTGACGTAATTACCACCATTAATGGTTTTGGTAAATGCTGTTTATAGAATGGTTGGAGGTTTTCAGGGTTAACTCGCCTACCTATCTCCTCTATTTAGATTTCCCGCTGACAGAAGCTCGATGTCCTCAGGTGAGTTCACATTCAGGAATGATTCTAATTTTGGATCAATCTTCCTCAGCCTCTCCGTCGATACGTAAACGATATCCGGGACTATATTTAGGACCTCCATTAACCTCATTTTCCCCCTTTTCCACACCTCGTTCACGGCCTTTCGCAGTTTTTCTGTTTCGTAAACGGCTTGAAGTGGTTCCACGTAACCATTCGGCCATCTTGCGACTGCACCGCCATGGTTTTTCGCGTTCTCAAATAACAACTCAATGACTTCCAGCTTAACCTTCGGGCAGTCGCACGTTACCAACGCCGTGTACTCAGATCTGATCTCAGGAAGCGCACTCACTAGGCCCGTTAATGCCCCTTTCCTCTCATACTTGTCCACAATGACTTTTGCTCTAGGAAACATTCTCCCCAGTTTTTCTCGGCTAGACCTACACGATACCACAAATTCTTTGGATAGTTTGGAGACCTTTCCTACCACGTGCTGGATCATGGGTTTCCCGTTTATCTCGAAAAAGGGCTTCTCTCTACCGAACCTCTTGCTGCCCCCGCCCGCTAAAATCAAAATGCCGAGCTTTCCCATCTAAAATTTCACCCGTTCAGGGCGCGTGTACACGTTCATTCGGCTCCCCCTAACGAAACCGACAAGCGTCAAGCCGCTCATCTCAGCCGCTAGGACGCCGGATTCAAGACTTGATCACCATATCCGCCGATAACCTACCCGTCGAGATCATAAAACTCCTTGCAAAATTCACGCCCTCAATCAGCCCTCTCCCGATGACCTTGTCTACCGCGTTATGCCTCCCGACATCCTCTATACAGAATTTCATTTTTTCATCCAACGTGAACAAGGCCGCCGCATGGGTGCCCCCGCTTTTTTTGAATATCCTAGATGCAGAGTGAAGTGATTTAAACGCGTCCAAAATATTTTCTGCACTAAATTTCA
>LQHI01000054.1 GCA_001515185.1 Hadesarchaea archaeon DG-33
CACTTCGCCATGCCTGCAAATATGAATATAATAAACCCAACGATGACGAGAATAACTGGTTCCAATTGGTGCAAGAAGTTTAGTATATCTCCAACTATGCCCTCCAACATCGATCCACCTCTTCGAGTTTTTTTAGAGTTGCATGCGTAAATAGATTTTGTTCAATTCACTTCGTAAATAATCAAGCTGGGATTTACCGCTTATTGGTATTAGAGCTAAATTTTTAAAATTACACTTTAAATCTCAATAATGCGGCGATGCCTCCAAGTGCGCTTAATTGTTTACCCGCATCGTGCTCGGTGCTGACAATGATTACTTTCCCTCGCGTCCTTCGTGCCTGTTCTAGCACTCCCTCGACGCCAGCTCGATTTCGTCGGAGCAACTCATCCGCGACCAGCAGCCTCTCGACAGCGCCGAGCGACGCAGCTCGCTTGACCTCTGCCTCTCGCTTGACCTCTGCCTCCCCATAGGTGGCGGGCCCACCCTTCGCGATTTCCATCATCAACTGCTCGACCAACGATGTCTCAAATGAAACACGGTTCTCGCGTGATACCCGTTCAACCAGCCCGCGGCGCACAATCTCGTAGAGTCCGACTCTGCCCCCCGAGCTTATGTTGTCAATTTTTACCTTAGGGATAAGTTCTGGATATTTCTCACGCAAAAACTCTACGAATGCATCCTTGGTGAATCCAGGGCCAGCAACTATGGCAGCTCGAACGCTCTCGCGAGAGATGATGTCGTTCATCGCTGCAGCAAGCTTATGGAAGAATTTTCGCTCGTCCGCTTCCCGCTCAACTGCGTAGCGCTTGCCCACTCTCGCTCGAGAAATCGTGCCAATCTCATCGAGCCCATACTGACGAACCAACGCGAACTCTGCTGAAACATCATCTAGCGCTACGAGTAGGACACGTGGACGGCGACTGGCTCCGGTCGCCAATTTTTTGTAATGGCAAGTGCAGACCCAAACTCCAAGCTGAAGGAGTGATGTTTTCCGATATCGGGGCCCCTGAGGATAGTGCCCAGCAGGCGGAGGCGGTTTGCATGTTTATGAAACTCGACGCCTTCTACGCGAATGGATAACGTTACGCGCCGCTTCTTGAGCCGCTCCGGCCTGAGCTTGTCCCCAACCTCCCGCTCCCGGCGCCAAGTTTGAGCAGTCACGATGTCGTTGGGTTCGACTAAGTGCTGGAGGTGCCAGAAATCGTCAAGTGTCTCGACTACGAGCTTGATTTTTCCATGTTTCAAATCTTTGTGGACCACCCGCATTTGCGAACCTCAAATATCTTAGCCACTCTTTACCTGCCGCGGAATTCCCGGAAGGAGCGGCTTATGCTGTCGTTCCAGAAATAAGGCAAGTTGTAACGCACGAGCCCTTCAAACTCATCGGAGTATACATAGAAATGGCTGACGCAGTCATCTATCTTTTTAAACGTTTTGTCGGCGGCGGAGAAGATGTCCTGCAAGGCCTTTCGCTCGAACCTTGCCTGAAGCAGTGATGGTTCCTTAAGCAGAAGCACATCTGCCAAGCGAAGCACGTTGATCTCGATCAGGGCCGAGCTTTGAGTTATAATAAGCATTTTGTTCATCGATGTCATTGCCTCACGCGAGAAAAATAAAATCGCGGCTTCGTCGACGAGCACAACAGAGTCATTCGGAATATCCTCAATGTAGTTCGCCTTGTGGATCCATCGCGGCAACTTCGCGGCGGCATATCCAATTCCGTAACATCTCCGCCGAGCAACGTGTTTAAACCAAGCTAGGAACTGCATCCCGAGCGCAGTTTTTCCACCCCCGCGTTTACCTACGATGAGCATGATCAAGCCGTATTTCTGAAGCGCTCGTTCGAAATTTGCGTAAGACCCCTTCCGCTCTTCAACGGCTTCAAATGGCTCAAATCTTGGTGGGGGTTTCGGCGGTCCTACCCCCATAGCATCTCGGATTCGATCAAACAATCCCATTTTTTCACGCCTCAAGCTTCACCCAAAACATGAGCCGTCGAATATTCAAATTTCTGTTCACAAGTCTTTGGCGTTATCATGCTATATCCAAATGATTTTATCCATGGTTGCTTAAAACATAATTGAGGTGCCCCTCTGTGGTGGCCCAACGGTCCATTCGAATTCGGGATCTAAATCCAATCGACATGCAGGCAATCTTGAGCATAGAGTACAAGTGCTTTAAGGATCCCTACCCGTTAAGCCTGCTCAACCACCTATACACGATGCACCCCGATGGATTTCTATTGGCCGAAGCTGACGGTAAAGTGGTGGGCTACGTGATTGGGGTAATCCGATGGGAAATGATGGGTCACATTTTAGCCATCGGCGTTGACCCACCCTACCGAAAGCAGAACGTCGGCTCAACCCTCATGGAGCAAATCATTGGTCGCCTCCGCGCGAAGGGAGTGAAACTCGTGCGGCTAGAGGTGCGGAAGAGCAACGTTGGGGCACAGCGGTTCTACCTAAAGCTCGGCTTTCGGCAGCGGGGGGAGATCCCCTACTATTACGAGGACGGCGAAGCGGCCGTGGTAATGGACTACGAAGCCAAGGACTAGCTATCTTCGGTACCTCAACTTTCGAAAATCCTCCACTGTTAGGATGCGCACGTTTGTTGGCGCCACTTCGACGCGCGAGCGCATTCCGACCACGTATTGCACGCCGCGCTCGGCCGCCATGTCCGCGAGCTCTTGGGTCACGACACCATCGAACACCACGGCTTTAACGTTCGAGACCTTGGGCAGTAGTTCCTTTAGTTCCCTCACTTGAACCTCTTCGATCTGCTCGAGTTTTTCGTCAAGCAGCTGTGCCCTCAGGGTACCGCGCAGCCTGCCGATAACACCCTTCAGTTTTTGGAGCTCTTGGGTCTCCTCTTCGGCGGATGGCACTGCCTCTGGTGCGGGCTTCCCTCGGAGCTCGGCCAGCGCGTGCTCGAGAGGCACCTTGTTTTGCAACGCCTTGATTATTTCCTTTCGCGTAAGGTCCTCCACGCTACTGTTCTGGGGTGGCCTCGCAACGAAGTCGATGTCGGCAACTTGGAGCAGCTCCTTCAGGATTAGGTCCCCACCCCTATCGCTGTCAAGGAAAGCCGTCACCGTCTTGTCCTTGCTCAGGTCAATCACTGCCTTGGGTATGCTGGTCCCCTCGATAGCGATGACGTTTTGGATGCCCGCGCGAAGCAAGTTTAACACATCGGCGCGCCCCTCGACGATTATCGCCGCATCTGAATCCCGCACCCCCGGGCCCGCGGGTAAGCCCTCGTATTCGGTTATCTCCTCAAGGCGCACGGACTCCTTGACCCTCTCGGCTATCTCTTGGGTCTCGGGAGCGGCCTTCTCGACGAAATCGAGGATCTCCTTGGCACGCTCCACGATGAACCTCCGCTTGGCGTCGCGCACGTCCTCGATTCGCTCGACCTTTATCGTCGCCTCGCAGGGCCCCACCCGAGAGATGGTTTCAAGCGCGGCGGCGATGATCGACGTTTCGACTCGGTCAAGGCTCGAGGGTATCATTATCGTGCCTGACGATTTTCCGTGGTTTGAGCTGATGTCCACCTTGAGGCGCCCTATCCTGCCGGTCTTGAGCAGCTCGCGTAGGTCTAGCTCATCCCCCAGCAGACCCTCAGTTTGTCCAAAAATTGCGCCCACTACATCGGGGCGCTCCACCACGCCGCTCGCCTCTATTTTGGCGTGGACAAGATACTTGGTCGTACCAATATCCTCTCGCATAACGGAAACCTCCTTTTTTCCGATTCGCTTAGCTACTACTTCTCGCAGTTTTTTTCCTTCCAAGGGCACCACGCCCTCGAAAGCCAGAATGAGCCTGATGGTGATTCTGGCTTGATTTGATGATCAATTTCAATTCTGTCTCCCCGCCTTAAAAGGCTGTGGCTCAGACCTTTGTTATATATACAACAAAAAAGCAAAATGTGAAAAACCAAGCGCGTAAAAATTTAGGTGGACTGGATTTGATAATCGAAATTGTCACCATGGGCGAGATTCCGCTCAAGCTGCCGAGAGATCTAGCATACAAACTCGAAAAAATCTACGCCAAACTTGTCGATGGCTGCCTCGTGGGCGCCTCGTTGGGGATACCGTCTGCCGCCTACAACGCGCAGCGCAACCAATACGACGCCAACCTCATCCTCAATCGGTTGCTTCATCGAATAACCGGTGAAAACCGTGTGCTCGGGGTGTTCGGCGTCGACCTCTACACATCTTCGTGCAACCTCAACTTCATCTTCGGTCAAGCTCAGTGCCCGGGTAGGGTAGCTCTCATCTCGCTCCACCGCCTCAAGTCAGAATATTATGGCGAGAAACCGAACTACAAACTACTACTAAAGCGTGCGACGAAGGAAGCTGTTCACGAGCTCGGGCACACCTTCGGGCTCGGTCATTGCTCCAACCTAAAATGTGTGATGTCTTTCTCGAACTCTATCTCAGACGTGGACAAAAAATCATCAGCATTTTGTGGAGTTTGCGAGAAAAAACTTCACCTCTAGACCACCCATGATTTGATGAAGCTCTCGCCAAGATTCAAATTTTCATCATCGAGCCTGTCAAAGAAAGGCGAAATTAAGAAACGTACCTCACCGTTGGCTTTCCATCTGTTGTCACGTTTAATCCTAATTTTCTCAACCCTGCCTCATCACCATTGCTCGGAACATGAGTTACGTGAATTTCGCACCCCTTGAGCTTCCCGAGCATTTTTATCCCAACCGCTGCTGTAGGATTTGTAGCTGCACTAATAGCCAAGGATATTATAGTTTCTCCCACGTTCAAACTTTCCGATTTCGCGCCTAGGACTCCTTTCTTAAGATTAGTTATTTTTTCAAGGACGTTTGATGATAACAGGTGAATTTCATCAGGAATTTTTGCCATTGTTTTTATAGCATTTAATATAGCTGCAGACTCCGCATGCAAAAGTGGTGAGTTTTTCCCTGTGACAATTCTACCATCCGGAAGTTCGATTGCTGCACCACAGAATATCCCTTTGTCCCCCTTCCCAAATTTTTCCGCTTCTATTGCAGCATTCCTTGCGGGCAACACAATTTTCCTATCTTCAACTTTCAACCCAATTTTTTTCATCAGCGCTTCGATTCTTTCGACGGTTTCTTTTGTTTCAATACCTCTCAAAAAGCCTCTTTTGTACTGGAAGCAGCGCCTTATTATCTCTTGTTTCGCCGCCGCCGCAACGACCGCGTCATCGATTATTCCTTCCTTCGCCTTATTAACTCCCATACCTGTTGGGGAGCAATATTTACGTGTGAAGTCTTTTTCCCCTATGATCCTTCTAAGGATTTTTTTCATTATCTCAAAATTTTCTATATCTCGGTTGTAGCTGGCCGCCGTTACTCCATAAGCCTTCAGATGATATGGATCGACGATAACTTTATCGCCCAAATCAGCTGTTGCCGCTTCGTAAGCTACATTTACTGGGTGCTCTGGCGGTAAGTTCCATATGGGGAAAGTTTCAAATTTCGCAAAACCGGAATTTATGCCTTTTTTGTGATCGTGATAGAGCTGAGACAGACAAAAGGACATTTTTCCAGAACCACCACCAGGACTTGTGGCCACGATTAGCGGTTTTTTTATTTCTAGGCAGGGTTGGGCCCCGAATCCCCTAACGGACACGACGAAATCTATATTTTTTGGATACCCGCTCATCTCAGTCTGCACATAAACTCTGATGCCTAAATTTTCTAATTGCTGCTTGAGTTGTTTTGCAGCTTGCTCGCCCTCGAAGCGGGTAATTACAACTGCAAAAATATCAATGTTTTTTTCATGCAGCTCGCTAATGTCCTTCAGGGTTTGTTGATCGTAAGTCAGTGCTAGGTCATACCTTACTTTTCCTTTTTGAAGATCTTTTGCGGAAACACAATAAATCATTTCTAAGTTCTTTTTCAGCTTCTGAAACATCTTTATTTTGGTGTCTGGTTCGTAACCTGGTAAAACTCTTGCAGCGTGAGAATCATAGCATAATTTTCCACCAAATTCTAGGTAAAGCTTCTCGTCAAACTCTTTAATTTTGTCTAACAGCGCTCGGGTCTGAGCAGCCAAATATTTCTTTGTACTAAAACCCTCAAGTAGCATAATTAATCATCAAACACAACAATTTAAGTTTTTTTGTATTTATTAATCTCCGACTAGTGGCCGCTACCTGAAAAA
>LQHI01000055.1 GCA_001515185.1 Hadesarchaea archaeon DG-33
AGGTTAAAGACGCGCTGCAACCTTACTTGAGTTATTCCGATGCGGATATCGTAATCGTCGACTGGTACTCAGCCCTCATCAGCGGCGCGGTCGAATACACAGACGAGCTCGTGCGCATGATCGAGTTCGCGCGGATTCAACTGCTAGAACTCAAAACCTACGACCGCCTGCTCGATCGCCGCGTGGAACGAGCTTATAGTTCCCTTCGCACCGCCCTCGCTGGCCCCCGCATGGGAATAACTTGGAGGAGCCGCCCCTATGGTGAACTCACGCGAACTGCAAGCGAATTGGCCGAATTGCGCGTCGAGGTCACGGATTTCCTAGGGGACCTGCGCAACATCCTCAAGCTCACTGGCGAGTGGTATCTGGGCAAACTTTACCGCGTCGCGAGCGAGCGATTCCGCATCGCCGATTGGCTGGCGCTCGTCGACAAAAAGCTCAATCAGTTGCAGGAACTCTATGCTATGGCGATGGAGCGCGTGGACGTGCACCGTGCGACCACCCTAGAGTTCTTGATGATGTTGTTAATAATTGCGATTGTGGTTCTTGAGATTATAATGGTAGTGAAGGGGCTGTGAGCTTTTATTGGGTGCGCTGAGAATTAGCGTGGGCCCGTGGTCTAGTGGTTAAGAGGCGAAAGCCTAACAAACGCTACCCTTACAAGGTAGAGATCGAGGGTTCGATTCCCTCCGGGCCCACCACTAACGCTTTTTCAGAAGCTTTTGAATATCCTCGTGAAGTGCCTTGAAGCGATCAAGCGCAGGGTGCGTTTGCCCGAGTTCTGATTTAAACCAATCGAGGGCCCGCTCGTACGATGTCATACGGTGCCCCATCACTAGCTTGTCCGCGTAGACGATAACCTTCTCCTCGAGCGTTCGGGGTATGAAATCTCGCGCTGGTAGCCCAAGCTCCCTCGCTTCCTCGGCTGGGATACCTGCACCCAAATGACACTCGGCGAACCGCGCAAATTTGCTTAACCCACGGCCCCGCAGGATCTTGGCCCCCTCGACTCCATGCCTGATACCGTGCGTTCGAGCCCGCCCGATGTCGTGCAGCAACGCGCCTAAACTTACCAACTTCAAGTCAATCTTATGTTTATTCGCACGAATTCGCCGAGCGAGTCTTAGAGAAATCCGCTCGACGGAAAGTGAGTGCCGGATAACTTCTCTTGAACAGCCGGCCTCGTGTAGCGCGCGAAGCGCTTCATCACGCCCGAACAACTAACTCACCAGTGATTTAGGGAAAGTGATACCACTTATTTTTTGTGTTATACTACTCTAACCAAAACAGCAGCGCGTTATACCCATTCTACTTTTTCTGACTGTGAGAAATCTGAAACGTTTGCATTTTAGAAAGAGTTAAGAGTTCGTAATAAAAAATAGTGACACAGGCGGATGATATTGGTCTACTGTTCCAAATGTGGTGCCAAAAATAAGGACGACGCTAAAAAATGCGCCAAGTGCGGGGAAACTCTGTACCCGCCCTCTTTGGAGAAAGAAATCGAACGCAGAGCAGAAACATGCTTTGGCCCGCGAAGACGGCGAGAACCGCACGTGGAGGAGTGTTTTGGACTGCCCAGAGGTGGAGCGATTTTTGGCATGGTCGTCGGGTTGATAATCATTTTGTTCGGGGTCAGTTGGATACTCTCACGTTACTTCAATGTATCGATTGAAATCTGGCCGATAGTAGTGATCATTGTCGGAATATTGATTATTGCTGGCGTTCTTTACGGGTTACGCCGTGAGCAGCAGGCCTAAAATCTGTTCGGTGTTAATTTGAGTGAAAGGCGGCCGGAAAAAATAGATTTCCTCGGCATTGCATCATTCGGGTTCTTTTTAGCACTTACCGGCGTGATTTTCGCGGTCACACCAGAACTCCCGAGTAAGATTTATGATTTCTTTAAAGATTTTCAGCTTCAACTAGTGTATCCCGGAGTGTATTTTTACGCTCCGGCGTCAAATCATCCAATACTTTACAATGTTGCATTCCAGTTCTGTCTCATCTTTGCTATTTTCCAAGTTGTCATTTTAGTTGCGAGGTTTATTCTTAAGGAATCAATCAGCAGGAAGGCAGGGACATTTTCTGGTTTGTTCTTTTGGTTTGGTTCTGTTGCTGCATTGAGCTTGTTGAAATCCGAAAGCGTTGATTGGTTTATCTTTCTAGGCTGGCTAATCGTCCTAGTTGGGATAGTCATTACTGTGAGAAGTTCGATATCACTCGCATTTTGGCCAAGAATTAAAAGTTCAAAACGGAGGTAAAATATTGGTTTATTGTTCAACGACGAGAACCACACATAGAAGAATGTTTTGGGGTCCCGCGAGGAGGTGCAATTTTTGGCATCCTCATCGGCGCGATAATCATCATCATTGGAATATTGTATTTTTTAAGTAAAATCTTTGGGTGGATTAGTGTTGATTTTATTCGCGGTTGGAATAATGTTCTTTGCGGGCGGCTTTTATCGATTAAGGCGTAAGCGTTAAAACCCCTGTCTTTTAAAATCCACGAAATTCACACTCTTTTACTTTGCATAGATTACAAATCCTTTCGTGGTCCCATCGAGAGAACACTATCCTAGTAAAAAGCCAAAAAACAATCAAAACAACCAAAAATAAATCTACAAAAATACTTTGCGTTATCGCATCAATTCCAACTAGAATCAAAAATGCCCCAAAAGCAAAAAAGGCGTTTAAAAACCAACGGACCGAACTCCACGGAATGTTAAACAGCGGAAACTGAAGCAACCCAAGAACCACCCCAGCTGCACCTATCCAGAGCATTAAAAGGCTGTTTTGCCCAACGTGCAAATTGCCGAAGAAATATAGAAGAGTTCCAACAGAAGCTGCCAAACCTCCCAAGAGCAGCCCAGCGCAACCAGCACAAAAAGTCTTGCCACCCATCTGAATTACGTGAGCAGAAAAATTTTTGCACTCGGGATGGTGTCCGCGCAGGGTCAACTTTTTTTCTTTGGAGTTACTGGCCGTGTAAAAGACGTGAGGGGCCTGCTGTTTCTCTCTCTTAAAACCAATCATTCTAGAACATGATATTGGAAAAATTACTGCGAGAATTCCCATAATGCAGACTAATCCAAAAATAGATCCTATCAGTGGTTTTCGCAAAGGGAAATTTTCCAACACGGATGGCGGATAAAGTGCCAATGTTACTATAACACTCAGTCCAAATAATGACACGCCTAGGAAAAATGTGAGGAAGTTGCGAGACATGGGGGTAGCTCACCTGAACAAGTTTTTTAGCTCCTTCAAAAGGCCCTGACTGGCGAGGTACCTGTAGGTCTTTCTTTTTAATTTGTTTTTGGAGAAAAGGCCTTTGAATCGTCTGCCAAGAGAACCATAATAGTTACGGTAACATTTGTAAAGCTCTTCCTGCACTTCCTCCCTGGTCAAAGTTTCCGTGGGCATAATGGCATGCACCATGTCATAATTTGCCCAATTATTGTCTTCTATCCAACCGTTTCGTTTTGCCGTTTCATAAAGCTCGGTTCCCGGAAATGGTGTCAGGATCATGAAAATTGCTAGATCGGGATCAACATCATTTACAAACTCTCTAAGATTTGCAATTGATTCAGCCGTGTCTTTACGTTCTCCGATAATTAAAGTTGCTTGGGCAAATATGCCGTTCTCTTTCAACAATTTCATTGCAGTTTTGGTGTCTTCCGGGCGTATTCTCTTTCTGAATGCATTGAGAGTGGTTGAGCTGTGGCTTTCAACCCCTACAAGCACCCACCGGTTTCCAGCCTTCCGCATTTTGTTCAAGATATCCTGATGTTTGATAATGTCGTCGGATCTAACTTGCATAAACCACATAACGTCATCTGCAATTCCTCTCTTGACGATCTCATCGCATAAGCTACTCGTGTTTTTACCCAATCCAAAATTGTCATCAGTTAGCCAGAGAAACCGGATTCCATAATTTTGGTAGCAAAACTCCATTTCGTCTGCGATGCGCTTTGGTGACTTGCCCCTCCATATCCCCGCCCAATGTTTCCACTGAGAGCAAAATGTGCAGCGGTGCGAACATCCTCTCGACCCCTCAATTAAAGCATATCCGGCTTTTGAACCTGCCATCATTTTAAAATGGTATTTATTCACGACATCCTCAACGAAGTGATAGCCTGGAAATGGCAAATCATCCAGATTTTTGATTAAAGGTCGTGGAGGATTGTGCAGGATTTTTCCCTTGTGTCTGAAAGAAATGCCGTTTACCCGAGAAAAAGAGGATTTCTCACCTAAAGCTTGGACTAATTCTACAAATGTTTGCTCGCCCTCCCCACGAATAATCACATCAATTTCCGGATATGTCTCCAAGCTTTCTTGAGCGGTGGCAGTAAAGTGTTGACCCCCGGCGATCGTTAAGATGTTTGGATTAACCTTTTTTACCAGTTCTAAGGTTCTAACGACAGTGTAAGCGTTGCAAGTTGCAAGCGCGTTAGGAGCCACAACATCTGGTTGGAAAGATTCAATGTATTTTTCGAGTTCCTTCCAATCCAACTGTTTTGCTTGACAGTCCAGCACCTCGATTTCAATATTTTTGTTTTTGCTCTCGAGATAAGCTGCAAGCTGTAGGATCCCTAACGGAGGCGGGAGATATTCACCCATAATAAACCAAAAATCTTTGGGGGGTTCCACGAACAGAACTCTCATAAACGCCAGCTCATCTAGTTGCCTTTATTTTTTCGTTATACTCTCTCTATCGGGACACTTAAAGAACAACCGCCTAAGAAGAGAGATTTTCCAGAAATCGATGCTTCAAAATTGCCGAAAAAGGCAACTAACTCTCCATTAGATGATGTCGGAGCAATTCGATCTGGCGCTCGAGCGCTGTGATCACACTCGAGTTGTCATAGGGCTCCAACTTATCCCCACAGCGCGGGCACTTGAAATCATTCTCCGCCGCGAGTTCAAAGGGTAACTTGGGGTCCCCGTTCCCGCAACTGAAGAAATTCGTGCTCCGCTCCGTATCGAGTCGATCCTCGAGCTTTTGTATGAGTTGGCGCTTGTTGTTGTCGAAATATTCCCGCGCTCGCTCTGGCTCGATCCGCCAGTAATAAACGTACCACCCGCTGTGCTCGTCCCGGACCCTGTGGTAGCTCACCACGCGGTTCTCGTATAGGCTGTAGAGGACCTTCCGCACAAGATTTACTCGGATGCCCATCCGATTCGCTATCTCCTCGTCTGTGATTTCGTTCCCCATGAGTTCCTTCGCTATCTCATACCCACGCTCGCCAGCTATCCGGATGAGAATATCCATTAAAACAGGATCATCCGACGGCTTTGGATGGGGGTTCTTTTTCACTTCGGCACGCTTTTTAACAACTTTCTTACCTCGGCTACGGCTAATTTTTTTGTTCATTTTATCCACCTAATGGGCTAGTATTCGTATTATTTTGTAAAAACTAATAAATATAATTAACGTACTTAGCGTCCGAAAAATACGAAAACCGTGGCTGTTTATTCGGTTTTTTCGGTTTTATTGCCTTTTAACTCGATATTAATCTAAATTTTCCATTAAAAAGCTTTTTTTCAAAGTTCAGAGCTTCCAAAAAGCCTATTGGGGAAAAAGGCTGGTACAGCGACCCCAAATGATGCTGATGCGCTGCTGTAACATTAAAAGCATCAAACCCATAATTTTCAGCACTTTTTGATTATTCTCACGAGCAGGAAACAGTTTTTGCCGATATTTCAAGCAGGTTCTCTACTCCCGGAAACGTTCGTCCTTATTATCTCGATGAGTGAGCTCAGGTTGGTGTGCTTGAGCGCCGAGATGGGGATGGCAAACATCGTTACGTCGTTTAGGGTCTTGAGCTTGCGTTCGAGTTCCTCGCGCGGAATGAGGTCGGCCTTGTTGAGAGCCGCGACCACCTTCACAGGGTACTCCGCCAGCACCTCGCGGGACGCCCGAAACTTTCGGAGGATCTCGGGCAAAGGTTCGGCGACATCGAACACGAGCACCACGAGGTCGGCGAGGTAGATCTCCTCAAGCGTCGCCTTGAAGGCCTCAACCAGCCACGGGGGCAAACCGTCGATGAAACCTACGGTGTCAGTTAGCAAAATCATTCGGCTCGCGCGCATCGCCCGTGTGCGGGGCATAAGGGTGGTAAAAAGCATATCGTCCACCTCGGCTTTCGCAGCGGTGAGCGCGTTGAGCAGCGTTGATTTGCCTGCATTGGTATAGCCCGCTAGCGCCACAAGCTTGAACCCCCTCCTGTGCCTGCGCTTCCGTCGCTGCTCCCGCACGCTGGCGATCGACTTGAGTTTTCGCCTCAGATTCACGAGCTTCCGCTTGACCATGTCGTAGCGGACATCCACCTCGTACTCACCCCCGCCCATCAAACCTGGCTGTTCGACCGACATGAGTGCTCGCACCTGTTCTCGAATTCTCGGCATCTCGTAGCTCAGCCTCGCGTACTCGACCTGGAGCTTCGCCTCGGGTGATCCCGCGCGCATCGCGAATATTTCTAGGATGAGCTGGAAGCGATCGATTACCTCGACTCCTACGAGCCGCGAGAGTTTGTAAGCCTGCGAGGGGGTTAGCTGGTTGTTAAAGACGACGCGGTTGGCCCCCTTCGAGCGGGTTAAATCCGCGAGTTCCTGAGCCTTACCTTTGCCTATGAGGTAAGCGGGGTCTGGCTTCCGTACTTGCTCGAGTACGCCGACGACCTCGTGGTTGAGCGTTCGCGCTAAAGCAGCAAGCTCCTCCAAGCTGGACCTTTCGCCGGGTGAGCGGCGTTCGGCGAGCACGACGCGCATATGGCACCATTTAAATTATCGTGCGCAAATCAAAAAAGGTAGGGGATCAGTTGAAAAAACATCTGCTTTTACTTTTACTTTTTATTTTAGCAGCCACCGCACCCCCGGCGAAAGCGCAGCCGTCAAGCACTTACTATGAGTTGGTGGAGTTGAGCTACACTATTAACGCAGACAGAACTCTCAACGCACACGAAAAATACGTTATTTACAATTCTTCCACTCAGACCTACATCTAC
>LQHI01000056.1 GCA_001515185.1 Hadesarchaea archaeon DG-33
ATAATTTAAATGTCGCTTGGGTTAAGAACGTAACTGGGGCTAAGCCCTTCCCAAATTTATTAAACCCAGATGCAATATTCATAGTGATGGGGGGGTGTAGCTTTGAGTGGAAAGAGAGTTTTGATGGTAATTGCGCCTGAGAACTTTAGAGACGAGGAACTCTTGCACACAAAGGAGGAGCTCGAGCGCGTCGGGGTAGAAACGACTATTGCGAGTACAAAGACGGGCGTGACAAAGGGTTTACTCGGTGCAACGGTGACGCCTGATCTCAAGCTCGACCAGGTAAGCGTGGGCGATTATGATGCGATCGTGTTCGTGGGTGGACCTGGTTCGTCAGTTTATTTCAACAACAAACAGGCGCTCTCAATAGCAACTCAGATGTTCAGCAAGGGCAAAAAAACTTGCGCGATCTGCATTGCACTGCTAACGCCGGGTTGTTAAAGGGCAAACGTGCGACGGTTTGGGATGGTGATTATGTTGGAAAGATTGAAAGCAAAGGCGCCACCTACACCGGAAAGCCAGTCGAAGTTGACGGAAACATCATAACCGCGAACGGTCCAGCGGCGGCACGCGAGTTCGGACGCACGATTGCCAAGGAACTTGAGCGTTAGGGGCGATGGCTTGGCTGATGTCTTAATCAAGGACGGCCGCATCATCACAATGGATCCTCAACGCCATGTGCTCGATAGGGGTTCGGTGGTGATTGAGGGTGACAAGATCGTTTCGGTTGGTAAGGAAGTCAAAGTGCGAGCGGACACGGTGATTGATGCTCGGGGCAAAGCCGTGCTTCCCGGCCTCGTCAACGCTCACACACACCTCTCGATGACTTTGTTGCGAGGCGTTGCCGACGATATGGAGCTCGACCCTTGGCTAAAAACTAAAATTTGGCCAATCGAGAAGAATCTCCGGGCCGAGGACTGTTACGTTGGTGCATTGCTCGGTTGCTTAGAGATGATAAAATCTGGAACGACTTGCTTTGCCGACCAATATTTTTTCATGGAGGATGTCGCCCGAGCAGTTGAAAAAGCTGGCATCCGTGGCGTGCTCTCTTACGGCATCATCGAACAAGGCGACCCCAAGAAGCGGAAGTCGGAGATTCGGGTAGGTGAAAAGTTGGTTAAGACTTGTCATGGCATGGCAAATGGTCGGATTTTAACCATGTTTGGTCCTCATGCTCCATACACATGCTCACCCGAGTGCCTCGCGCAAGTGAAAGAGTTGGCAAAAAAATACAAAGTTGGAATTCATACTCATATCGCCGAGTCTAAATGGGAAGTTGGGGAAATAATCAAAAAATACGGTAAGCGTCCAGTTGAGCATCTCGATGCGATTGGCTTTCTCGGGCCCGAAGTTCTAGCGGCACACTGTGTTCAATTGACTGGGCAGGAGATTCGGATTTTGCACGATCGTGGGGTCAAGCCTGTGCATAACCCGGTGAGTAACATGAAGATTGCATGTGGCGTGTCCCCCGTACCAGAAATGCTGGCAGCGGGCATACCCGTAGCGCTTGGCACTGATGGAGCCGCCTCAAACAACGCGCTGGACATGTTCACTGAGATGAAATTTGCAGCGCTGCTTAACAAAGTCGATAAATTTGATCCTACTGTCATGCCCGCTCAATCGGTGCTCGAAATGGCGACGGTTAATGGGGCGAGAGCACTTGGATTGGGTGAAAATCTCGGCTCGCTTGAGGTCGGGAAGAAAGCCGATTTAATACTAGTTGATCTTCGGAAACCCCACCTCACACCACTTAGTAATGTCATATCTCATTTGGTCTACAGCGCAACAGGCAGCGATGTCGATACGGTTATCGTGGATGGTAAGGTGATCATGCAGGGGCGAAGGGTTCTAACATTCGAAGAGGATAAGGTTTTGAAGGAGGCCCAGAAAGCCTCAGATGATTTACTTGCGCGAAAGGAGGCAGCAAAATGACTTATGAAGTTAAGGACATCAAGCTCGCGCCCCGAGGCAAACTTATGATCGATTGGGCCGAGCGCCACATGCCGGTGCTGGCCGAAATTCGTCGTGAACTCTCAAAGAAAAAGCCGCTTAAGGGTATGAAAGTCGGTGCGGCGCTACACACTGAGGCCAAGACTGCGGTGCTCGTCCGAACTTTTGCGGCGGCGGGGGCCAAAGTGGCGATAACGAGCTGCAACCCGCTTTCGACGCGTGATGAAGTCGCTGCAGCTCTAGCGAAGGAAGGCGTTGAAGTTTACGCGTGGCGGGGAGAAACTTCGCGGGAGTATTACGCAAACCTCAATCACGTGCTCGATATCAAGCCTCACGTGCTCGTGGATGATGGGGCTGACCTTATCTCGCTCGTCCATTCAAAGCGTACCGAGCTTTTGAAACGCGTTCAGGGGGCATCAGAGGAAACGACCACAGGGGTTAATAGGCTGCGGATGATGGCAGCTGATGGCGCGCTCAAGTTCCCAGTGATGGCGGTCAACGACTCACCCGCGAAGCGCTTTTTTGACAACCGCTTCGGCACAGCAGAATCCGCGTTTCAAGCGATTATGGGCATCACCAACACGCTCATCGCCGGCAAGAATATCGTTGTCGTTGGTTACGGTTTTGTTGGTCGAGGTATAGCTTCGCGCGCGAAAGGGTTGGGGGCAATTGTAACCGTTGTCGAAACCGACCCAATCAAGGCGCTTGAAGCGAGCATGGATGGCTTCAGGGTTACAGGGATGGCAAAGGCTTCTCGTTTGGGTGATATCTTCGTAACGACGACGGGCAACCTAAAGGTTATTCGTGAAGAGCATATGCGCGCGATGAAGGATGGTGCGATCTTGTGCAACGCTGGACATTTCAACGTTGAGATAGACATTCCAGCACTCAGGAAGCTCGCAGTGAAGAGGTGTGAAGTGTTGGAGGATGTTGAGGAGTTTCAGCTCAAGGATGGTAGGCGGCTTTACTTGCTCGCGGAGGGGCGCTTGGTGAATCTCGCTGGCAAACGCTCGCTAGGGCACCCAATGGAGATTATGGATATGAGCTTTGCTCTGCAGGCTCTAAGCGTAGAATATATTGCTAAGCATGGTGGCGAGCTTGAGCCAAAGGTTTACGAGGTACCGGCAGAGATCGATCGCAAGGTGGCTGAACTCAAGCTCAAGTCGGTTGGCGTGGAACTTGAAAAGCCGACGAAGGAGCAACTTGAGTATTTAAGATCTTGGCGTGCGGGCACTTAACCCAAAACATCTATGAGCACATAGTTTCGAGTGTTTTCTCAAAATCTTTATATTCGGACGGGATATCCCTTTTGAACTCTTCTGCTATTACAAAAATCTCCTTTAGGGTTCTTTGGACGAGGGGGGCCAAGAATTCACGAACTTCCTTCTTTCTTGTATTAACTCCCTCTCGTCTAAGGACTACGGATGTTCCGGCTGTCAATAGATTGAATAAATTCAGGGGTGAGGGATAAACAGCTAACTCGCTAAACTGACTCAAAATATCATTTAGACCTAATTCCTCGGATGTGATCCCAACCCCAAATCTCTTAACGATGCTCCCTGTGATTTCTTCACCCATTCTAAAGACTTTCTCCCTTTTCAATCGCTCCTCTTCTGCCAGCTTGCGCTCGGTGATGTCTACGATAATCCCTCTCAGGCCCACAGGTTTGTTTTCACGGATAATAGGAGTTGAATGTATGATAACGGGAAATGTGCTGCCGTCTTTCCTCAGTGCGGTGTATTCAGTGACACCTAATTTTTCTCCGCTCAATACCCCCATAATATTCTTCTTAGCCCTCTCTCGATCTGGGGGAACAAACATCTGAATGGCACTCACACCCAAGTCCCTTTCAGAATAACCAAAAGTCCTGAATGCGGCCTGATTGGCAAATATAACCCTCCCAGCCGTATCCAATTCAAAAACCATTTCCGGCAATAATTCAACCAGCTCTTTGTACTTTTTTTCGCTCTCGCATAGCTTTTTTTCTGCCCGCTTGCGCTCGGTGACGTCTCTGTGAACAACAAGTATCGCTTTTGGTTTGCCTTTGGCATCTCTTAAAACAGAGAGGTTAAAACTTGCCACAAGTTGCATCCTATCTTTTCGTTTAACCAGATACTCCTCAGCTTGTATTGGTTTGCCTGAGAGTAGCAATTTTAACTGTTTTAAAAATTTCGGCAAATCTTGTTTGGCTATGAATAATTCTCTAAGAGTTTTTCCAATAGTTTCCTTTTTTGTATGTCCTAACTGCAAAGATGCTGCTTTATTAACATAAGTAATTCTCCCTTGCAGGTCAGTAATCGTAACTCCATCAATCATGCTTTCCATAACTTTAGTCGTCTCTTCGGGTAACACAATAATTGCATCTCCAACTAGGCGCGGCTTGGCAGGCTTCTTTCCTGCGAGTCTGCTTTTCTTCACCCTCCGCTTCATTTTCCTCGTACTCACGGCACCGACCTAACATTTTTCATCAGCCTTAGGGGTATGTTAATTTTTTGGTTAAGTCCTATTTACCTTTCAAAGTAGTTTTGGCGTGCTAAAATCTCTTGATTTCAGCTCGTTGAAACCTCCACACGGATTTTCGGATTTCTTTTGCGCCGCTTGGGAGATATTAACACGCTACAAATTCGTTTCAAATTTGAGACTTAATTTATTAACCAATTTGGGGCATGCTCAAGTGAAGGCAGTGAGGGCGTGACAAAATGAAAAAAGTTGTGGTTATATTCACGGTTTTCTTGGAGGCGGTTCTTTTTCTATCGATAGCGGGAAGTGGCATGGCAAACCCAATTCCCATCCCGACGCTCATCCTCATCATGCCGAGTGAAAACATAGATGTTTTGATATCTCCAAGTGCTGAAGGTTATCATGCAACGGTTGTTGGCATCTATCCATTCACCAACGAGAACTGTGAGAACGTTACCATGTATTTTCCGATACCCGTCGATGCTGATAACGTTAGCGTAAAGATGGATGAAAACAATATAACTTGGACATCGGTTGATAACATTTATCCAACGGTGCTGGGAAATCTGTCGATGATAGCTTGGGAAATTGCGCCAGTTCCGGACAATTTCGTGATAAAGGTTTCTTACGATCACATGCTTACAACAGATGGCGAGTATTACACTTTTTTGTACGCGATGGGAACTGGCAAGTACCTCAGCACGTATGCGAAAGAAACCACAGCATATGTGAAGATTACAATGCCTATCGAATGTTGCTCGATAAATGTCTATTTGGATAACGAACCGACGCCCTTTGATCGCACAACTGAAAATAACAAAGTAGTTATCTCTTTGAAGGTGGTAAGCGGGATGTTTCAGCCGTTGACAAAAGATCTCATTTTGAAATTTGAAACCGATTCTGATCTTGACGGGATGCCAGACCCTTGGGAGAGTCAGTACGGG
>LQHI01000057.1 GCA_001515185.1 Hadesarchaea archaeon DG-33
CGATGATTGGTAAAACCCGCGAGGAGCCTATGAACGCCGACTTCAGGTGTGCGTGAGCGTTGTCGTCGATGCGGTCGTGTTCGTAGTTTCCCTCGACCGGGACCAACTCATTTAGCTGCTTGAGCATATCCCGCTTGACCCCCGACTCGCTCTCGTTCAGCACTAGCGAGGCCGTCGCATGGGGAAGTTGTACGATGAGCAGACCATTTTTTATGCCAGATTCTCGGGCTGCTGAGATGACCTTGTCCGTTAAATCGATTACCTCGCGCGCCTTGCTCGTTGAAAAGCTCAGCTCCTTGAACCATGTTTTCATAAAATCACAGTTTTGTTACTGTTTTTTGGGACGTCCTTTTCCATAATACTCTGCTGTTCTCCTGACCCCATCCTCAAGCTTCACTGTTGGCGCCCAAGACAACTCACGTTTCACCAAGCTTATGTCAGCTTGAGTTTGTTCGACGTAATTTTCTATCGGGTTTGGCAAGTATTTGATTTTTAGCGGCTTTACTTTTTGTATCAATCTCGCCACCTCATTGAAAGACGTTTCTCGCCCGGTCCCGACGTTAAAAACAAAAGCTCCATTCTTGCCCGCTGCAAGGACAAGTGCCCTAACGACATCATCCACATGGGTAAAATCCCTCGTCTGGGAACCATCGCCGTAAATCGTGAATTCGTCGTTAAGGATCATCTGGGTTATTACATTTGCATACTTTCCCTTCGCCCGCTCGTGGGGTCCGTAAACAGAGAAGAAGCGCATCCCTGCCGAAGAAACACCGTGAAGCTGGTGGTACACTCGCGCTAGGCGTTCCATCGCAAGTCGAGCCTCGGTGTAGTAGTCAAATGGCTCGGTTTGTATGTCCTCACGATTGGGTTTTGGACAGCCCCGATACATGCTTGAGCTGGAGGCGTAGACGACTTTTGCTTGATTTTGTTTGGCGAGCTCCATCACGTTCATGAAGCCGCTTATCGCCTCCCCCACAAGCAGTGGGTTCTCGCGATACATGGGCGAGCTGGAGGGAATGCCAAGGTGAAAAATCAGCTCGGGTTGAAGCTTCAATTTTAGGAGTTCTGTGCAGGATCCCTGAACGGTTTTTATACGGTCGCGAACCTTCTCCAAGTTCTCCACCGTCCCTGTCGAAAAATTATCGAGTACAGTAACATCATCTCCCCGCCCGACAAGCGCCTCAACGAGGTTTGAGCCTATGAAGCCTGCACCACCCGTGACGAGCACTCGCATTTGCAACCTCCGTTCTTTCTTCGCTTTGAACCTTATAATAATTCAGCTTAATCGGTGTTCGTTGAGCAAGGTTTGTATGTCATCAGGCTTTGTCTATTTTAGTCTAGTCATGAAAAATAGAGAGGGGTAGAGATGAAGGTTCTGGTGACTGGAGGTGCGGGCTTTATTGGTTCGCATTTGGTCGACGGGCTTCTAGCCAGGGGCCACTCTGTTACCGTCTTTGATAACCTCTCCAGCGGCACCATGGACAACTTGAAAACCCACACAGGCAAACCTGCTTACCGATTTATCCAAGGCGATATCAGGGATGCCGAAGCGGTCGAACGGGCTTTGGCGGGGGTCGATGCCGTCATCCATGAGGCGGCGATGATAAGCGTGCCCCTCTCGGTTAAGAACCCAGAGTTCGCCCGTAGTGTGAACGTTGATGGGACGCTGACGCTGCTCAAAGCCAGCTTGGGGCATGGTGTCAAGCGATTCGTTTACGCTTCGTCCTGTGCGGTTTACGGTGAACAGGCCGAACTCCCGATAAGCGAGAATGCGCCACTCCAACCGCTTTCACCATACGCCAGCTCGAAACTCGCGGCTGAGAAAAACTGTTTGGCCTTCCATGAGCGGGATGGGCTGGAGACCGTTTGCCTGCGTTATTTCAACGTATACGGGCCAAGACAAACTACCGGTGAATATGCGGGCGTAATGATGAAATTCCTCGAACGTCTCCACACCGACCAGCCACCGATCATTTACGGCGACGGCGAACAGACGCGGGATTTCATCTTCGTGGGTGATGTTGCCGAGGCGACCTTGCTTGCCCTCGAGCGGAAAGGCGTGGCGGGAGAGGTAATGAACATCGGAACGGGAGAGGCGACGAGCATTAACAAACTTTGCGAGGTGTTCTTGAGGTTGGTTGGTAAGAGCGAACTAAAGCCAATTTACGAGGTTCCCCGGGGTGGCGACATCAAGCACAGTCTAGCCGATATCACGAAAGCTAAGAAAATCTTAAGCTTCAAACCAAAGACCTCGCTCGAGGAAGGGGTCAAGAAATTGTGGGAGGCTCTCGAATGAAAGTCTGGATAGTGATGCCGGCCTACAACGAGGAGCGATCAATCGGGAGGGTGCTCGATGCCATTAAGCGCGAGGGTTGGCGCAACATCATCGTGGTGGACGACGGGTCGCGAGACCGAACCGCGGAGATCGCTCAGTCGAAGGGAGTACTTGTCATTCGTCATAAAAAGAATATGGGGTTGGGGGCGGCGCTTCGAACTGGGCTAGCGAAGGCCAAAAGGCTGGGTGCGGACTGCGCTGTCACCTTCGACGCCGATGGACAGCACGACCCGAAAGCAGTTGGGCTTATGGTCAAGGCCCTAAACGACGCCGACCTCGTGATAGGAGTTCGGCAACACCTAGGCATTCCCCTTCACAAGCGTCTCGGTAACTTCGGCCTGGACTTGATAACGTGCTTGTTCGGCGGGGTGCTTACGGACTCGCAATCTGGCTCGAGGGCTTTTAACAAGCGGGCGCTCAAGCGAATCCGTATCCGCAGCAACCGCTACGAGGTTTCGTCCGAGATTATTATTCAAGCGAGGCGGAAGGGGCTGAGGCTCTGGGAGGCGCCGGTCAGGTGCTTGTACACCAAATATTCCAAAGCGCGGGGGACGACAATCACCAGCGGCTTCAAGATTTTTTGGGCGCTGATCAAGCAGGGGGTGAGCTAACGCGCAACTTGCCCGTATACCTTCTCGATTAAATCTGTTATCTTGTCCCAATCATACGGCTGCGCGAATTTTATCGCGTTTTTGCCCATTTTTTCCCTTAGTTCATTATCTTTTAAGAGCAAGCGGATTTTTTCTGCAATAGCGTCAGAACCTAGTTCCACGAAGAATCCAGTTTCACCAGTCAAGATGAGTCGTTTGTCGATCCCAAGCGGATGGTCTATGGCGATTACCGGCAAACCGCAGGCGTTCGCCTCCAGCGTCACTATGCTGGCGCCGCCTTCCTGAATTGATGGTATCACAAACACCTTAGAAGACTTCATGAGCGCCGCTACTTCGTCAAAATCCTCTATAAACCCGAAGAACTTTGCGTTGTCCTGAATCCCTTGTTCCTTGACCAAGCTCTCCAAGTTTTTCCTTTCTGGTCCATCCCCAATTATCCCTGCCTTCAACCCTGGAAATTCCCCTTTTAAAGCAGCAATAGCTCTAAGCAGAAGGTCGACATTTTTGGGTTTAATTAGCCGCCCCAAGTAAATGACATCGAATTTCTCCGAGGATGGGGCCACCCTCGAGATATTTCCAAAATCTATTCCATTAGGGACGATGCTTATCTTGTCCGCGCTGACACCTAACGAAATCAGGTCATCTTTTGTCTGGTCTGAGCCCGCGATGACTTTGTCAGCGAGCCCGAGCAGGATTGTCTTCTCCATGAGCCTGCCTACAATGCCCAGCGATCCAAGATATTTTTGCCAGTACCCCCGCCATACCTCATGCCAAGTGATGACGAGCGGCGAGCGCTTAGCGAGGGCGCCTATTTTAGTCGGAAAACAGTGAAGATAAGGAGCTTGATAGCAGTCTATAACGTTAAAGTGTTCTTTTAGCAAATGCGGCAAAACGGCTTTCGCGAATTTTACGGCTCCCTTAATGGATCTTCGGTCCCGGGAGTAGAGCGGCATCGCCTTACAAACTCCGTGGAGGTGCACGCCTTCCCTCACAATCGTTGGTTCTTCTCCCCACCATCCAACGCCGAATATGTGAACCTCATGCCCGCGCTTGGCTAGACGCTTAGAGAACTCATAAATCCTTTTCTCAGCGCCCCCCTTGATGAAAGGGTAAATCGCATCGTGAACATAGGCTATTCTCACTTTTTCTCCACCTTACATTTTGTAATGTATTTTGGGGCCGGCCTGATAAGACTTTTCAGGAACTGGAGTCTGGACGAACTCTACGTTAAATGGGGACTCAAAAATTATCTTTGGTTACGTGGTATTCATAGCTTACCCTTTTGCATCAAAATATTCCTTGTCTCTTTCAACTCCGAGATATGGTCCCTGTTTGACCTCAACAATTTTGGAGTTTTCTTGGATGTTAAATCCATGCCCGCCGCCGGGAAGCAAAATGGTATCCCCGGCGTTAAGAATCACATTCTTAATTTTTTCACCCTTTTCACTGTAAAAAACAACTTCCATCTTTCCGCGTTGCATATGCAGAACTTCCTGCACGTTTTTATGGATGTGGGGTTTTATTTTGGTACCTCTCTTATGCTTGAGAAGCCCAAGTTGAAGCGGGTTGTCCTCGGGGGTGAAGAAATTAACGCCTTCCTTTTCAAATCCGCTGCGTAAAATTATGGCAAAAAGTTTGCCACCATGTTCCACCTTTTCTATCATGCTTTACGCCCTCTCGAGGGTAAGCGTTCTGGACAAGATCTTATCCTCGCTGGGATAATTGGGCGCATCCCATGGGAATCTTTCACCCTTTTGCCACCTCGCCCACCTCTGCATATCTTCGTTTACCATTATTTCCACTAATTTCTCGAATTTCACTTTAGGCTTCCAACCCAGTTTCTTCTCAGCCTTGGCTGAGTCACCTTGGAGATAGTTTACATCGAGCGGTCTGAAGAATTTTTTATCGGTTTTGACGTGGTCTCGCCAATCTAACTCAGCAATTTCAAAGGCTTTCTCGGCGAATTCTTTGATGCTATGGGCTTCCCCCGTAGCTATGACATAATCATCGGGCTCTCTTTGCTGCAACATTAGCCACATGGATTCAACATATTCCGGAGCATAACCCCAATCCCTTTTTGCTTCTAAATTACCAAGCCGGAGCTCTTTTTCTATCCCTAAAGCAATCTTTGCTATCCCGTTAGAAATTTTCCTTGTTACAAATTCTAAACCTCGCAGAGGTGATTCGTGATTAAACAAGATGCCATTACAAGCGAATATTTTATAGCCCCCCCTGTAAATCCGGGTTAGCCAATAACCATACAGCTTTGCGGCCGCGTAAGGACTTGCTGGCTTAAAAGCATCTTCTTCCCGCATTGGCATATCGCTGCTTCCACCGAATTGTTCACTCGTCGCCGCTTGATAAAATCTTATCTCCGGATTTACTTGTCTTATCGCTTCCAACATCCGCGTAACACCTAAACCCGTAACCATACCAGCCCCCACCGGCTGTTCAAAAGATGCTCCTACAAAACTCTGAGCGGCTAAGTGGTATACCTCATCAGGGTCCGAGGTCTTGACCGCCTCTACTAGAGAAGAACTGTCTACTAAATCTGCGGGAATTAAGCTCACCTTATCAAAAATGTCCAAATACTGCAATCTCCAAAAATTGGGTGTGGATAGCCTTCGATAAGTTCCATACACCCCATACCCCTTTTTCAGCAAAAATTCTGCTAAGTAAGCTCCATCTTGTCCAGTTATCCCAGTTATTAGCGCTCGTTTCATTTAAATCACAAGCTTCTTAAATTTCAGCCCCAATCAATTTAAGCCTAATCCTTACTTTTTTGAGAGTTACACACAATCATGCTTCTCTACAATTTTGCCATCATTTTCTCGCCGAAATGACAGCATTGGCGATGAATTCAATCTGCTCTTTAGTTAGGGTATTACCCGAGGGGAGGTTTATTCCTTTCCTCCCGATCTCCTCTGCAACCGGGTATTTTTCGCCCATGTATCGCTTTGCGTAGACGGGCTGAGTGTGAATAGGGTAGAAGGCCGACCTCGTGTCGATGCCCCTTTCTTTCAAGTGCTTCATCAGTTCATCCCTGCCTATGCCAAAGGAGTCCTCTATCAGCACCGTGTACATCCAGTAAACGTTTTTCGCCCAAGGGGCTTCTGGAGGCAGAGTTATCCCCACCGTATCCTTGAGCAGCGAGTTGTACAGCTTGGCGTTGCGCCTCCGGGTTTCCACAGACTCGTCTATTAACTCCATTTGGGCGACACCAATAGCGGCCTGAAGGTTCGTCATCCGGTAGTTGAATCCTATGTACCGATGGATGAAGCGCTTTGGCTCAAATGCATGGTCGCGCAGTAGCCTTGCCATTTCCGCTATTTTTTCATCGTTTGTGATGACCATCCCGCCCTCGCCTGTTGTTACGATCTTGTTGGCGTAGAAACTGAAGCAGCCTGCGTCGCCCAGAGCGCCTACCCGCTTTCCCTTATACTCTGCCCCGTGCGCCTCGGCCGCGTCCTCGATAACGTGGAGGTCGTGCTTTTCCGCGATTTCGAGAATCGGATTCATATCGGCGGGATGACCGTAAGCATGCACAACCATGACGGCTTTGGTCCTTTTCGTGATCTTATCCTCGACCTTGATCGGATCCATGTTCCAAGTCATGGGCTCGGAGTCCACCAACACCGGCTTGGCTCCAGTATAGGTCACGGAGTTGGCGGTTGCAATCATCGTAAAACTCGGGATTATCACTTCGTCCCCCGTCTTAACCCCCAGACTGGCTAGAGCGAGGTGCAGGGCTGTGGTCCCATTGCAAGTGGCTATTCCATACTTCGCACCGCAATACCGGCTGAATTTTTCCTCGAACTCGGTGATGTACTTCCCCTTCGAGGAGATCCAGTTGGTCTTGATGCAGTCGATGACGTTCTCCAGCTCCTTTTTGCCCAGCTTAGGTTCACATACCGGGATCATTTTTAGTCTCATCCCTGTAAACACCCACCTTCGACTTTTTCGCCATAGTTTCTTATTAATCTGTGTAAATAAAGACAAGGAGGGCCGATTTGATGGAAAGGGTGCTCATTACGGGTGTAGCTGGCTTCATTGGTAGTCAGCTGGCCGAACGGATTCACTCGAAGGGTCTTGAAGTAATAGGCATCGATAATTTTTCAACCGGCAACGCTGAAAATCTCTCAAACCTCGTCGATAGCAGGCATTTCACTTTATTTAGGGGGGACATTCTAAAGTTGAAGGGTCTCTCAAAAGCGTTCAAAGATGTTGGCACCGTTTTTCACATGGCCGCCCAGTCCAGCGTCCCTAAATCGACAGAGGATCCGGTGCAGGATTTTGAGATAAATGTCCGTGGCACGCTCAACGTTTTAGAATGCGCCAGAAAGACTGATGTGAAAAAGGTGATATTTGCGAGTTCTTCCACGGTCTACGGTGAGGCTAGCGTTCTCCCAACTTCAGAGGAGCATCCATTTTTACCGATTTCGAATTACGGTGCCGGGAAAGCTGCTGCCGAGGCCTATTGTTCATCGTATTCTTCTTTATACGGGTTGAAGATCGCGAGCCTAAGATACTACAACATTTTCGGCCCAAGATCGAGGAAGGGGGTGATGTTTGACCTCCTACAAAAGCTCCAGAAAGACAATAAAAAGCTCGAAGTTCTCGGAACCGGGCGGGAGGCTAAAGATTATCTGCACATAGACGATGCCGTCGATGCCACGCTTTTGGTAGCGGAACGGGGAAAACTCTCCGGCGAGGCGTACAACATCGGGTCAGGTAAGAGCTACAGCGTCAAGGAGCTCGTTGATAAGTTGCTTAAAATTTTAGGGTTGGCTGGCAAAACAAATCCATTTTACACGGGCTTCTCTTGGCTGGGTGATGTTCAAAAGACGCTCGCAGACATTTCAAAGTTGAAGAAACTAGGGTTCAAACCTATGGTCGGGATCGATAAAGGAATGAAAACCTTCGTGGACTGGTATAGATCGAAATACGGGGAAATTGCTGCAGGGTAAAAAATTTCAACATAATTCTTTTATCAGTTGAGAAAACGATTTTTTAAAGCGTTTGGTGCTTTTCTCTTTTGTGTACTTCTCGGAGAATCTTTTGCATTTTTCGACCAATCTTTTTTTGCCCTTGAAGTTGTAAATTTCAGTGATTTTATTAGCGATCGATTTCGGTTCATTTTTGGATACGATTAGCTTCCTGAGTTCCCCTTTAAAAAGCTCGCTTTGCCCGACCCCTTTGGAGATTATTGGAATCAAACCTGCATACATGGCTTCCCAGACAACTGTTGGACATGGATCGAAGTCAGCGGGATGAGTGTAGATCGAACATTCTTCAAAATAGGGCTTGAGGCTGGGGACCCTTCCCTCTACATGAACGTTAGGTTCCCTGGTTCGGACCTTTTTGTAGCAATCGCCGACCAAAAAAAGCTGAAAATCAGGTAGATACTTCATTGATTTTATCAAATATTCGTATCCTTTTTCCTTCACTTCATTCCCCACGAACAATATTTTCCTATTCAGTGTGCGCCTTCTAGGGCTGACTTTGTTTACCAGAAAGGGCCTAACCACGAAAACCGGCTTATCAACGTAACTTCTGATATCACGTTTTATCCTCTCAGAAACTGCGATAAAACCATCGACATATCCTAGGTACCTCCAGTAGAAGATTCTTCTTAGCACCCCGAGCCGCTCGCTCCAGAAACTGGTGTCGGCAATTATGGAAATTACCGTGCAATTAGGGTTTTTCTTCTTGTACTTTCTCGCGAACGGAGCGCAGTACAATGATTCTAGGAGCAGGAGGTCTGAGCCGCGGAGTTTTTCTAGGTCAAAAAAACCTATGCCCATAGGGGTCTCCACCACGCGGGAACTAACGGATTTTGCCCAAGCGAGGTGAGCCGGGTGTGGGCTGATGCCGCTCGCTGGGTACAGGAATGTGATATTCATAAGTTCGCCCATTTTTTTATAAAAGAGGGCCGATAAAAACTAAGGGGTATCAAAACAACATCTCGCACAATCTTGGTTTATCCAAGGTTTCCAGCGGATGAAGTACTCTTTACATTCAGACTTCAGGATTCGTGTTGTGAGTGGTTATTTGGATTTTTCGCAACGGGTGCTTCGTTTAGAGTTATGAGGTGGCTGATGTGAAGGTGTTGCGACAAATTTCAAAGAATATAGGGGCGCCGAGTTTTTTAAAGAAGGTGATAAAATTTTTTAGATAGACACTTTAATAACAGAATGTCACCAATTATGCAAAGGTTGTAGAATGTATAAGAAGAAGATGGGGAAAGTAAGGCTTGTCGATAGGATAAAGCTCATCCAGCGTTACTGTAGGGGGAAAAAAGTTTTAGATGTGGGTTGCGTTGGACATACCGTTCCGCCGGACCACCCGCTCTGGCTCCACAAACGCGTCAATGAGGTCGCCGGCCAAGTTCTTGGTATAGATATAGAATCCGAAAAAGTTGAGGAGTTGCGTAAGCATGGATATAATGTTATCGTGGCTGACGCGCTTAACTGCGATTTGGGCAAGTTTGACGTTATAGTCGCCGGGCAGATAATAGAACACCTCGACAACCTAGGCATCTTTCTGGAGAACATGAAAAAACACCTTTCAGATGACGGGATTTTGATAATTACAACGGATAACGCCCACGGTGCGATGTTTATAAAAGATTACTTGCTCAAACGCCCGAACATAAATCCGCAGCACTGCATGTTCTTCTCACGCGAGACGATCACCGAGCTCCTTAGTCGCCACGATTTTGAGATATTAGAGTTTTGCTATTATGACGATGCTTGGAAATGGTTTTTCAAGCTTTTCCCGCATTTTGCCTCCAATTTTATTGTTGTGTGTAGGAAAAAACAATGAAATTAAGATGGCATTTCGCTCTCGCTGAAGACATGGCGCATAGCATTAACTAAAAATCTAGAGCACCACAGTTAAAATGGGTGAATTCTATGGACCAGACCTTGGATGTTATAGAGAGATGGTCTGAGGGGAGGATAAATTCTAAAAAGTTTAATAAAGTTTTTCAAGTAGACGGAATCCCAATCTGGTACTTACTGGAACCGCTGGTGAAATTTGCTTACCTCCCTAGACCGTTTAGAAGCCTGCCTGAAATAGAAAAGAGCACAAAAACTGGCCGGGCCCCTCCCCCATTCGATAACCTCAGGTTCGTCGCTTTACGTAAGGGGTTAACTATAAACGAAAATATTAAGCGTTGGATTTCTAAGTCTAACGAACAGGGAATGGGAAGGCTCGATAAAGCGGATGTCCTTTTTATCGCTTACACTAATCAGATTATTGAGACTGATTTGGGTACAGAGTTTCTCGGATTTGGTGATTTGGTTAATGATTTGAGAGGATGCGGAGTGAAACCTTTAGTTTTGATCTGCGATCCATTTTCTGAAAACTCTCTTTTCAAGCTCAGGAGTTTTGACAATCTCCTTTACCCCTACATAAATTCAGATATTCTAAGAGAGAGCAGGGTCCGGTCTCGAAGTCTGGTTGAAGAATGGAGGAAACTCGATAAAGAAAAACTCTTCACGTTCCGAGGAAAAAACTACTGGGAGTTCATCAAAAATGAGATTAATTTTCTTTTCTCGACAGAGGTTCTGCTCACTTTGATAAAATATTATTTGACTTTTAAGGAAGTAATCAAAAAACACGAAATCAAATTGGTTTATCTAACTGGGCTGATCGGGTTCTATGAATCGTCTCTTTTAGCGGCCGCTTGTAAATTAGGTAAAAAAGTTGTTTACTCTCCACACGGGTACGGTGGATACGTCGTTCCTTTGCATATCAGGAGAAAATTGCTAAAAAACGTCATGTTCATCGCTTCTGGAGAGGAAGAAAAAAACAAATTGGTAAAATTAGGGGTAAAAGCAAGAAATGTTTTCGTGACCGGCTCACCTTTCTTCGACAAAATTGTAGAATACAAATCAAAAAAAGAAGAGGAAAAGGTAGGTAAAACTGTAACTCTTTTGCCCACAGCTCTAGTCGAATACAAATTTATCGGAAAAAATGAGTATTTTGAAAAGATTCGGAAGTACCTCACACAAATCAGCAAAGTGAAGAATGTGAAAAGAGTTGTGATTAAACTTCATCCAACTGAAAAATACAAATCGGAATATGAATCTGTAGTTAGATCGTTAAAACTTACGAACGTGGAAATTTTTCAGAACCCAGAAAAAGAATTCTTGTATTCAGTTTTAAGGGATTCAGATCTATTGTTAAGCTTTGGATCGACCGCAGATATTGAGGGGCTGATGCTAAGCAAGGATGTTGTCGTCATCGAGGGATTTTTATCGAACAGGGAAGACCCCTATAAAAAGGCAGTTATGCAGGTGAAAAAAGACGATGACTTGACAAGCACAATCGACAAAGTCTTAAATGATAAGAATGTGCGAAACGACCTAAAAATAAAGAGGGAAAAATACCTGAAAGAAGCATTCTACAAGGTGGACGGGAAGGCGCACGAAAGGGTGGCGGATTTGATAGTTTCATTAATCAGAAAGGGGTGAAGTGAAACTATGACCAAAGAAATCGACCCGTATGCTACCTATGGAGAGGTCAGAAGAACTCCAGACATAATGGATTGGGAGAAAGCCAGAGGAAAAGAGTACTGGGGGTACCGCCGCAAGTGGGAAGAGTACCCTAAAAAAATGTACGCGGGCGATTTCCCTATTCACTTGGACATAGAGACGACCAACGCCTGCAATTTGAGGTGCCCGATGTGCCCCCGGACGGTCCAAGAGATTGAAAAGACGGGAAAGGTCGGTTTCATGGATTTCGGGTTATACAAGGCATTGATCGACCAGGGAGCTGAGAATGGACTGTGCTCCGTGAAGCTGAACTATCTCGGCGAACCCCTAATCCACCCCGATGTAGTTGAACAGGTGAGTTACGCCAAGGAAAAGGGAGTTATCGAGGTCATGTTCAACACAAATGCCGTCACCCTAACGGAGGATATGTCGCGCAAGCTTCTCGATGCCGGTCTGGACAGCATATTTTTCTCGGTCGATTCCCCCTATCCGGAAAAATACAACCAGATAAGAGTCGGGGCAGACTTCCACCGGGTTGTGGCCAACATCAAGAGGTTTGTTGAACTCAGGAACGAACTCGGCTACAAACACGTGCAGACGCGGGCCTCAATGGTCGTAATGGGGAACCCGAGGGAGGAACTTGAGGAGTACAAAAAATTTGGGTTCGGTGTGCTCGGGGTCGACCTAGTAGGGTACGGTGAACTCATCGATTATACAAAAGAAGAGGAGGGATATCCCAAATATTACAACCCAAACTTCGTCTGCGCTCAACTTTTCCAGCGAATGTTTATAATGTGGGATGGTCTCGTCACCCTATGCTGTGTCGATAACAAAAGGGAGTCAATTATGGGGAACGCAAGGAAAGAAAAACTGAAAGACATCTGGAACAACGAGAAATACGAAAAAATTCGAAGTGTACATATCGCCGGCAGTTATTACGAGATCCCGATATGCAGTAAGTGTTACGTACCCGTTTCAGATCTTAAGAAAAAGGGGTAGGTACCATTCTAGCGGTCGGCATTATTCCTGCAAGAGGCGGATCTAAAGGAGTCCAGAAAAAAAACATCAGGCACCTCGGAGGAAAACCCCTAATCAGCTACACCATAGAGGCCGCGCTCAGCAGCAAGCTCGACCGCACCATAGTTTCAACTGAAGACAAAGAGATAGCGGCAATAGCGAGAAAATATGGTGCAGAAGTTCCGTTTTTGAGGCCCAAGCAGCTAGCGACGGACGAGGCGTCCTCGCTCTCCGTTCTCCTGCACGCCGTGCATTATCTTGAAAAGGAAGAGCGATATCATCCGGAAATCGTGGCGTTTCTTCAGCCGACATCGCCGTTTCGGACTCATGAACATATAAACGCGGGGTTGAGGATGCTGCTGGCCTCCGATTTTGACTCAGTTATAGGAGTGTGCGAGGTCGAGTCGGGTTACCACCCATATTTTGTCTACGAAAGGGATGAAGAGGGAAATTTGAAAGAGCTTATCGGAGGCATGAACAAACCACTGCGCAGGCAAGAGTTACCAAAACTCTTCAGAATAAGCGATGGACTGATAATCACGCGGAGGAGATATTTCGATAGGGTTAGTGAAAAATCGCCTTGTTTCAATCCTAAAAGCATGAAAGGTTTGATCATGGACAGGATCAGTTCTATTGGGATAGACGACGAGTTCGACTTTTTATTGGCGGAATTTGTAGTGAAATCAGGGTTGTTCAAGAGCGAGGTGGAAGTTTGAAAACAGTAAGAATCGGCAGAAGAAAGATAGGTGATCAATATCCCACATTCGTCATCGCGGAGATGGCCTGGGCACATGATGGGTCGGTTGAAAATGCGAAAAAGATAATAGACGCAGCGGCCAATGCGAGGGCAGACGCCGTTTGTTTTCACCTCACATCCATGAAAAATTACATGGTCCCGCAGTACAGGACTGGGAAAGGGCGCGTATCGGCGGGCAAGGAAGCACTGCCTATTTACGCATATCTGAGTCGAATTAACCTGACCCCAGCGGCTTGGGCCGAGTTGTTTCCGTACGCCAGAAAAAATGGGCTGCTAATATGTGCGATGTGCAACGACCTTCCGAGTGTTGGTCTCGCTTTCAATCTAAAGGCGGACGCTTATGTGGTCTCCCCGGCGTCGCTCGCCGAGGAAAACCTCGTGAGGTGTGTGGCGAAGAAGGGAAAACCCGTGTTTCTGAGGGTGGGTGGCGCCACAATGGAGGAGGTAGAGAGGGCCATTTCCTGGATGAAGGAAGAAGGCAACGAAAATATCGTGCTGGTTTACGGGTTCCAGAGCTATCCGACTAAGCTGGAGGACATGCATCTGAAATTTATACCAACTCTGAAGCAAAAATTCCAAGTTCCCATAGGTTTTGCAGACCACACGGATGGGGGCTCCGATCTAGCTCTCGTCATTCCGCTCGTGGCACTAGCATTCGGGGCAAACGTCATCGAAAAGCATCTTACCCATGATAGGAGCCTGAGGGGCGAAGACTTCGAATCTGCGCTCGATCCACCTGTCTTTAAAAAGTTCGTCGTCAACCTCAGGAAAATCGAGGAGGCGTTCGGTTTTCCTGATGTAAGATCCCTATCAAAAGCAGAGCGGGAATACAGGGAGATTGCCAGAAAGCGAACAGTCGCGGCTAGGGACATCGAAAAGGGGGAAAAGATAACTCGCGACAAACTGGCGTTCAAAAGATCGGATGAAGGGATTTTTTCGGATG
>LQHI01000058.1 GCA_001515185.1 Hadesarchaea archaeon DG-33
ATCGTTATCGCAACAAGCTCACAATTTTTCTGTTTGCAATACTCGGCAAGCAAGTGCATGAGAGCGATGCTATCCTTTCCCCCGGAAACCGCTATCGCAACCCGCCCTCTCGGAGAAATCATCTGGTGCTCAGCGATCGCACGCCGGAAGCGCTTTTCGACGCTTTTGATCAAGCACCGGTCGCAGAGAAGCACTCCCGCGTAGCGGCGGTGGTAAGCCGCGCGCCGCCCACAAAAAGTACACTTGAGCAATTAACCACCTGTGACGATGGTCAAAATCTCGATGAGGTCACCATCGGAAATGCGCTCCTCCTCGGCCACTATCTTCTCGTTGCGTCTCACGACGACGGTCTCTCGGCTGTAGCCTAGCTTCCGCAGCAGGTCAGCAATGGTGGTGTGGGGGTCGAGTCGAATTTCGCGTTTGTTTTTCTTCCCCGCCTGCTTTACTGTAACCTTGATGTCGGCCATTTTATCACGCGAACATGGGCACGAAGTTCACGATAATCAACGCCAACACGATGAACGAGAATATATAGCTCAAACGTTTGGCCGTTTGTTCGGAACTCGCTCGCTCAACTACACCCTGCAAGATGTAACCTCCATCAAGCGGCACGAGTGGCAGGAGGTTGAACATCCCGATAGCGAAGTTGAGCAGAAACATCCACGTTAGCACCATGATTCCGTATGATATCGCAGCGAAGATATAGAGGGGATTGGTAAAATTCGATCTTGGCAGAGCAGAAATTGAGGCTATACCTATAAAACCACGATTTTCGTTATCCTCGCGCGCAATTGTGGTAAGAATAAAGAGTTTCTCATCTGCCACAATACTGAGGTTTTCCCCGGGGCGTATATCCTCTGTAAAGTCGTAGAAATCCTGCCAAGTATCCATCTCAATACCGTTAATCGAGAACAGGCGCATACTCGGTTGTATACCCGCGTTTTCCGCTGGAGAGTTTTCACCTGTTCCCAGAACGTAAACACCAGGACGTGGAACGACTACAATTAGGATGATAGCCAAACAAAGTAGTGCAAAAAGGATATTTGCGAACGACCCCGCGCCATACACTCGAAGACGTTGCAGGATGGGCGCTTTCTTCAGACGTTTTTCGTCGGGCTCAACAAATGCCCCTGGAATGATTATGAACACCATGGCTCCCACTGATTTCGTTGGTATCCCCTGCGCTCGAAGCAGGAATCCATGTGAAAACTCGTGTACGAGGAGCAAGCTGAACATTGCTATCAAACCTTCCCAAAGTGGGATAGTCACTCCCGGTATCACAAGTCTCACGCCAGCGGCGGCAGAAACTATTTTTGGTTGAGTGAGGATAATAACCGCATTTAGCATGATGATCACAAACATGAACACCATAAGTCCGAATCCTACAACTGTGGCAGCATTTCCAAAAATGCGCCATCCTCGCTTGTGAGAGCGGCCAACCCGGTCAATGAATTCTAAGCCATGTTTAGTGCGCCACATCAATATTCCCGGAGAAATTGCGAAGCCCCGCTTTTCGAGATGATATCGGCGCTTCGCTAGGATTATGAAGCCCCAGAATAGAAGCAGAGCTATGGCAAGTAGCACCCATTCTATCATTTGAGTCACTGTAGTCTATAGAAACGACAAAGTTTAAACCTCTGTGCTCAGCTCAATTGTTGGAGTACATGTTTTCGCTGGTGTTAACAACGGTGAAAAATCGCTCGGAAGCGAAGCGACTTAGCGAGAAGTTGGTGTCGGAAAAGCTCGCGGCCTGCGTGAGCGCTCTGCCCGGTGTAAGTTCAACTTACAGATGGCGCGGGAAGCTTGAGCGAGCTGGAGAGGTTCTACTATTAATAAAAACCTCCAACAAAAAACTCGATCGCTTAATTCCGCGCATCAAAGAATTGCACAGTTATGAGGTGCCCGAAATCTTGGTGATTCCCATCAAGCGTGGGGCACCTGAATATTTAAAATGGATTGATGAAAGTTTGAGTTGATTCGGATGAATTTTTCAGGAAAAACCTTCGTGGTAGGCGACCGTAGCGCAGGGCTTTGATATGGTCAAGCCAGTTCACGCCGCCGATGTTGCCGAAGTTGTGTATAACGAAGAGCGCTGGCAACTTTTCAAGGGTCTACGAACGCGCGCGCTGGAATTGATGGAATCCTTAGTGAAGCGAGGGTTTAATCCGATCGTCCACGGGAGCGTCGCCCGAGGTGATGTCAGCAAAGGTAGCGATATAGATGTTTTTCTCCCTTACGTCGTGCCATCCTACAAGATTGAGATAGCCCTTCACGAGGCCAAGTTCGAGCCGATGAGGCGGGAGATAGTCATGGCAACACCTTGGCAGCTCCCGAAGGCGCATATTTACATCGAAGAAGACCGTTCGATCACCTTCCCGTTGGTGAATCCGAAACAGTTAGAGGTTGAATTCTATTATTTCGGGGGGGCGGCGAGCCATGCGCAGGTCAAGCAAACGGCTCGCATACCGGGTGTCGACAAGCGCCTGATGCTAATCGAGCCTACACCACGGGGGCACGTCGAAAGTCCAGTTATTGGTAGAGAAGCTGAGGCGGCGAAGCGTGTCAATGTTAGCTTGGGGATTGTTCGTGAGCGTGTGCAAGTCCTAACCCGTAGGGAAGATGTAGGCCATACCGGAATTTTTATTCAACGCGCACTTTTGCCGGATGAAAGCTTCGAGGAGGTTTTCAAGCGGTTGGTGGAGAGCCATCCGGAGATGAAAGTTCGACTCAAAAAGTAGCTTCCTTAAGGCGCGAGATGACGAACTCCTTATCAAGAACCGATATGAAGCTGCCTGCTCGGGGGCCGGACTCCCGACCCAGCAAGACGAGATAAATAGCTTTGAATAACTCGGGCACTTTTAGACCGATTTTCTGGGCAAGTTGGTAGATGTGGTTGTGAAGTTCGACCGGAGTGAAATCGCGCGAAGATATATCGGCAGCCAACTGCGTTAAGCCCTGTTTTTGTTTTTGGGTGAGGCGCCGTGCAGCTTCGGCAGGCAGGGTTTCAGCAACTTTGAACCGCAAACGCGCGGGCGCATGTTTCGGCACCCAATTTTGCGCACACCTCAAGCGGCGGAGGGCTAGTTTAATATCAAATTCGCTTGGGTCCGTTAGCATTCCTCTAGAAGTTAAAACTTTGATTGTCTGCTTTTCATCTCGCATAACTTGGCTTAGCACCGCAGCAAATCGGAATGGCACACGTTGCACAGGTTGCTTTGGCGTTTCGTGAAGCTGGGAAAGCTGGTAGATGCGCCTGAACTGTTCCTCTTTTCGGGCACCCGCTTCCACCATGCCGAAGTAAACCTGCTCCATGAGGTCGTACTCATCGTAAAGGTCCAGTAGCGCTAGCCCTGGGTCGAACTCCTTGGCCTTCATAGGTTTGCTCCTAAAGATGAAGTAGCGCAGAAGTTCAGGCTCGGCTATCTCGAGCCATTGGGGAAGTGTGAACACAACTCCTTTCGAAGAAGACATCTGCATGCCCCCGAGGCTGACCCATTCATAGGGCACGGGATAAGGGGCTTTGTATCCGAAAACTTGTTTTGCGATTAATTTGCCCGTATCGTAACTTCCACCAACGACCGCATGATCCTTGCCGAAAGGCTCGCAAGTGACGCCGAGCAACTTCCAGCGCGCGGGCCACTCCACCCGCCAAGTCAGTTTACCCTGACCTTTGGTGAAATCGGCCTCCCCCTCGTAACCACAGCCGGCAGCGTAGTCAGATCCCTCGCACCTATAACTTACGTAGTTATCGTGCCAACTGTACGATCGAGTAGTTGCAAGCTTACCGCATCTCTCGCACAATGCATCATAAGGTAGCCAGTCCTCAGGCAATGATTTGGAACGGTATCGGTTGAGGATCGCGCGAATTTTGTCGGCTTTCTCGAGGGCGATTCGGATTGGGCCCGCCATCTCCCCACTTCGATAAATTTCTGCACCTGAGTAAACCTTCACATCGACTCCGAAATCGTCGAGAGACTCGATGAATGGGCGGGCGAAGTAATCGACGAAGTTTTTGTACTTCGGGTCAGGCGAGGGGATATCGATGTAGGGCACACCCAGGTACTGCTTATATCTCTCAGCCAACTCACCCTCGTTCAACGGCCAAGGTATTCGGCGCATGGGGTCGAAATCGTCGGCGTACCAAAAAGCCTCCCCTTCTCCTCCTAACTCCTCAAGCGCCCTTCGGACCCCATCGGCTATGAAGACATCATTGCAATGGCCGATGTGGATGTGGCCGGAAACGGAGATTCCGCTGGCGATAACGTGGTTTTTGCCTCGTTTGAGCAAGGTTTTTGCGACGCGGTCTACCCAGTGCATATAACCAAGTAGATTTAATATTGTGCACGTAAAATGTTAGCGGGTGTGAGGTTGAGACCAGCTAAACGCATGAAAGAAATCCCTCCCTCGAGCACACTTAAAGTTCTGAACCTCGCCAAGGAACTCGAGCGCCAAGGAAAGGATATCGTCCACATGGAGGTCGGCGAGCCAGATTTTGATACGCCGGCCCACATCAAGCGTGCCGCGGAGGAGGCCCTTGCGCGGGGGATGACAAAATATACGCCGAGTGCTGGCCTGCCCGAGTTACGTGAAGCGATCGCGGAGCACTTAGTCACGAAGGGCATTTCCACGGATGCGAAAAACGTGATAGTTACTCCCGGGGCGAAACACGCTATCTTCTGTGCATTGGCCGCAACGCTTGACCCCGGAGACGAAGTGATAATTCCCAGCCCGTGTTGGACTTACGAAGCCATGGTGCGGATAGTTGGGGGTAAACCTGTGTTCATAGAGAGTAAACAATCTGATGAGTTCAAGGTGAAAAAGACCTTCAGTCCATCATTGATCTTGCCATCAATCACGATATTTGGATCCTATCCGACGAGATTTACGATTGTTTGGTGTACGAAGGAAAACACGTGAGCGTGATGTCGCTGCCAAATACGGCTGACGATGACAGGCTGGCGTCTGGGCTACGCGGTTGCACCGGTCGAATTGATAGCGGAGATAAACAAAATACAGCAGGCATCGACAACGTGCGCAGCGGGGTTTGTACAAGCCGCGGGCGTAGCGGCTCTACGCGGTCCTCAGGATTGCGTCCGTGAGATGTGTGATGAATATCGAAAGCGTCGAGATGTAATCGTCAATGGGCTAAACTCGATTGATGAATTTGAATGCATAAAACCTGCGGGTGCCTTCTACGCATTCCCCAGAATCAAAAAACCGGGAATTTCATCCTTAGATTTTTGCGAATTCTTGTTGCGCGAGGCAGGCGTTGCCGCGGTGCCCGGCAGCGGCTTCGGTCCCTACGGTGAGGGGCATGCGCGTTTCAGCTATGCCACTTCGATACAGAATATCCAACGGGGGCTAGATCAGATGGGGGATGCTCTTGCGAGACGTTAGTTTAAATACAATAAAAAAAATTTATATTAGGTGAAAAAATGCCGAAAAAGATAATGATTGTCGATGATGAGCCTAACATTTGTGAAGCGGTAAAAATTACTCTGGAGGCCGAAGGGTTCAAAGTGCTGACCGCGTTAAGTGGTCAAGAATGTTTGGATAAATTGAAAAATGAATCGGTTGATTTAATCTTAATGGATTTCTTTATGCCCGAGATGAATGGTAGGGAACTGTGTGCAAGAATTAGAAAAGATCCCAGATTAGTGTCCTTCCCGGTAGTATTTCTCACCGTTGCGCAATTTGGCGGGATAGGAAAGGAGAAGTTACGTAAATTGAATATCGCAGATTACATATCGAAGCCATTTGATAACGATGATTTAATCAAAACTGTAAAGAAGATTTGTAGATAAACGGAGAAAGTTGGAAATTTCAGGGTTACCGTTTGTGAGCAAAGGGTTAGGCACGGCGCTACCTGCTCGAGTCGAGGAATTTAAGCTGATTCGCAGCGGCGAAAACACTTATCTGTTTATTCCATGCTTGGTTCAATTTTATCAAAATTTGTTGAAATTTAAATAATTAGTCATGAAAATGCCTTTTTT
>LQHI01000059.1 GCA_001515185.1 Hadesarchaea archaeon DG-33
CAGAGCGCGTGCTCGCGGCTAAGGGCAAGGTACTGGCTTTCATCGAGTCGGATCGGATTCTTCTAACATCGGGGGAGGTTAAACATCTTTTACTGTGTCCCAAATAGGACGGGGTGTCCTAAATAGGACAACTCAGCTGAAACCCAATAACGTGTCTCAAATAGGACACAAATTTTAAGACAGGATATTTTTACTGCTCGCTTTCCCGACCCTTGCATCGATAACAACATGGTCGACGCCGGGCGCATAACGCTTGACGACGCGCTTGTCCAAAATTTCAACCTCGCGCCCAGCCGCCGCGTCGAACACGCGTTTGACCGGCCGCTCGAACCGCAGTTCTGAAGGCACACTCTCGTGATAGTGGATGACACCTCCGCTAGGTTTGAGCACTTCCCATCACCACACGATCCGCGACACCCCGAGGAGCGACCGTCGAGCAATCGCCCAGCAACGGTTTCACGATATGCCCGACCCGGTTCAGCCTGATGTTCTCGCGCAGGTAACCATAGGCGACGGGATTCAGTTCGACCGCGTAAATCTGGCTCGGCCTCGCGTGTTTCGCGATGGGGATGCCGAATTGCCCAACCCCTGCAAACAAATCGACGACGACCTCTCCCGGCTGGACGAGCTTTGGCAAGCGGGCACGTTCGTAAACGTTGCTCAATGAAAACATCACTTGAGCAACATCGAGTTTGAACAGGCAACCATTCTCACGGTGCACAGTCTCCGTCGATGGGTTACCAGCGATTACCTTCAGCTTCGGCCTACGATATCGTCCCGAAATCGCGCCTTCCCGGAGCGCGACAGTCCGCACCCCTTTAAGCCCAAGCAACGCCCGCGTAACTTCGCCTTGTTTGGGCAGGAGCTGTGGGAGCATGGAGATAATCGCGATGTGACCGACGCGATTGAAGCCGGCGGGGAGGAGCTCAATTTCTTTGGGAGTGAGCACGCTGCGAAGAGCCTCCCGCAAATATCGCATACCAGCGTCCCTCACTCAATCAAACAAAAATTACCGCTTGCTCCTCGGCCTAGTCCTTCCCCGCTTGCTCGGCTTGGTGACTCCAACTACCTCTAAGAACTTTCGCCCCACTTGTCGATCTATCGCGCGCTTAAGAACTCGCTTGCTTTTTGCCTTGATGGCCTTAAGGGGGATCATCGCTCCGGCCATGCGCGCGTGTCCCCCCGCCGAGCCGATTTCGCTGAAGGCCTGTCTGAGTGCCTGCCCGAGATGTATCGCTATATCGTTCGTTCGAGCCGAAACGCAAACCAAGTTGTTCCATATCCCGTAGACCAGCACCGTCTGCACTCCCTCGCGTTTGAGCAGGAAGTCCGAGGCTTGGGGGAGGGTGTCCCGATCATCAACTTCGCCGACGTTCGTTATTAGATAGCCCCCATTGAGTTTGCTCCCCTTGATGGCGCGCGCGAGCACATCAAGGGCATCGGGCGGAACCGCTGGGGACTGGAGCTTCCCGAGCAGCTCAACGTCCGCCAGCTTCATAAGGTGTTCGAATGCTTCGAAATCGGTGGGTGTGGTTCCACGGGTGAAGTTCATGGTGTCGGTTAGTGTCCCGATCACAAGCGCAGCTGCAGTTGCTCCGTCAATCTCCACCGCAGCGTACCTGAGGTAATTCGTCAAGAGCGTCGATGTGGACCCGACGATCGTGATGTCTTGATACCTCGCATGCACCTCGCTCGAGGGTACGGGATGGTGGTCGATCACAATCGTGGGCAAGATATCTTTGGGGAGGGCGCAGTTAGCGTGGGTCGCCACGTCGACGAGCGCAAACGCAGTATAGTTGTCGAACTTGACATCCTCGGCGTGAAGTAAATCCAAATCGAGCAAATTAACTAGGGCGCGGTTTTGCTGGTGCCCTATGCTTCCATCGTAAATGATGTCGGCATCTATCCCAAACGCTTGAGCGTAACGCTTCAGCGCCACACCGCTCGCGATTCCATCTGGATCGGGGTTTGTCTGGAGCACGATCGCTATCCTTCCCCCTAGTTCCCCGAGCAGCGCGCGTAGGCGCTTTTCTTTCACCATCCCTTTCAACTCCTCAAACCTACTGAGGGTGAAGTTCGCGAGGATTTGGGATGAGGGTAGAGCATCGCTGGCGCCCAAGTGCTTGACTTCCGCCGTCTCAGACTCGTCCAGAACTCGAGCGACCACTACGGGGTCTATCTTCAGCTCTGCCTTCAAGCGGTTGATCGCCCCCAGCGCCCGCTCGGTGAGGCGGAAATCGGGAATCATGAGAAGTACTACCTCCGCTCGCGATATTCCGGCATCTTTGAGCACATCGGGCAGGCAAAAGTCACCCACGAAAGCGCTGTAGCCCATTTTCTTGAACCATTCGATTTTTTTGGCGTCTTTATCAACCACCACTAGCTCCGCTCCGCGCCTCTTGAGCCTGCTCGCCACCGAAAATCCGACATCACCGCAGCCTAGTACAAGGTACACTCGTTCACCGCGCATACTTATTGGGTTCACATATTAATGACTAATTGGTGAGGTAGTGAAACAATTTGTAGTAGCCGAGCTCTCGGTTGTGCCGATCGGGACTCCGAGCACGAGTTTGAGTGATTACATAGCGACCGCCCTACGCGAGGTCAAGCGGGCTGGAGTGAAGTACCGGCTCTGCCCGATGAGCACTGTCTTTGAGGCGGATTTGGAGACCGTGCTGGAAGTCGCTAAAGCGGCGCACCGAGCCGTCATCGATGCTGGTGCCAAGCGCGTGGTCACAACACTCCGCATAGACGAGCGCTTGGATGAGCTTCGGACGATGGAGGAGCGCATCGAGCGGGTGGCAGCCAAGGTCAAGTGAAGGCGAATTTCTTCCTACCCCTGCCGATCCCGAGCTAGAGCGATAGGTTTATAAAGCAGTTTTACCCCTAAAAATTCAACCTTGTTGGTGATTCTCATGGAATTTTGCCCCAAGTGTGGCAGTATGCTCTTCCCCACGAAAATCGGGCGTTCGAGGCGACTGGCCTGCCCTCGTTGCGGTTATAAAAGCAAGATAAAGCAGCGTGCAGCTTACAAAATCAGCGAGAAGGGGAAAGAACCGAAAGAGGTTCCCGTCATCATCGAGAAGAAGAAAAAGAAAAAGCCGGCCGAACGGGAGTACGAGATCGAGCCCCCAGAGTACGACGAGGAATTTTACGAGGGAGAGAGTTAGACTCTTACCACTGCCCCATCAAGTGCATGACCACATGCGCACGAGCGTTTTTTTGGTATTTGGGGGATTGCTTTGAACATCAGTTTTTGAACTCGACCTATGTTTTCCTTCATTAGCTCGGCAACTTCTGCGTGGGTGAGCTTTTTTTTTGAAATTCCTGCCGCGAAGTTCGTCACGACCCCGACTGCCGCGTAACAGATTTCGAGCTCTCGAGCCAGCACGCACTCGGGCACGTTCGTCATCCCCACGAGATCGCAGCCCAAGCGGCGCAAAGCTTTGATTTCTGCCGCCGTCTCGAAGCGTGGACCCTCAGTACACCCATAGGTCGCACGGGGATGGAGATTGAGTTTAAGGCCCCTAGCTGTTTTAAGTAGCACATCTCGTAGCTCGGAGCAGTAGGGTTCCGTGACATCGATGTGAGCGACGCCTTTTTCACCTCCTTCGTAAAAAGTCTGGGCGCGCCGCTTCGTGAAATCGATAAACTGATAGAGCAACACCAGCTCCCCGGGGCGCATCTTGGGGTTGAGTGAGCCACAGGCGGTAGTCGCGAATGCCCGCTTCACGCCCAGCTCGTAGAGTGCCCAAAGGTTCGCGCGATAGTTGACGAGGTGAGGTGGCGCTGTGTGCCTCTTACCGTGGCGGGGCAAAAACGCAACTCGGCGTCCGCCTAAAGTGCCGATAACGATTTCAGGCGAGTTGCCGTATGGGGTTCTCATGACGGTAGTGCTCGCCTTCTCGAGGGCGCCTATTGAATAAACGCCGGACCCGCCAATTATCGCAATCTCAGCCCTCATTTTCCTACCCTTCGCTCTCGCCCTTGGTAATTGCGGATAGCGCGCAGGAATTCGATCTTGTTGAACTCAGGCCAGTTCGCCTCGCAGAAGTAGAGCTCGCTGTAGGCCGACTGCCAGAGCAGGAAACCGCTCAGCCGCTCCTCCCCGCTGGTGCGGATGACCAAATCCGGGTCGGGTATGCCGGCAGTGTAGAGGTGGCTATTTATGATACTTTCGTCGACATCGCTGGGTTTGAGCTCGCCTCGTTCGATGCGTTCGCATATCCTTCGGACCGCCTCGGCAAGTTCAGCTCTGCCCCCATAACCAACAGCGATGTTTAAGGTGTAGCCGTCGTAACCCTGAGTTACCCCTTGTGCTTCCTCGATTGCTTTCCTCACCTGCTCGGGTAAGCGACTCAGGTCACCTATCGCGCGGATGCGGATTTTATATTTATGAACGCGTTCATCCTTCACCACTTTTTTGAATTTCTCAGCGAACAAATCCATAAGCGCTTTTACTTCCTCGCTCGGTCGGTTGAAGTTCTCGGTCGAAAAAGCGTAGACTGTAATGTACTTAACGCTAAGTTCTTGGCACCACTTCAACACCTCTTCGAGCTTTTTAGCCCCCAGCGCGTGCCCCTGCAGCTTGTTTAACCCTGCTTTCTGCGAGAAACGGCGGTTCCCATCCAAGATTATCGCTATGTGTCGCGGAATGTTTCCCCGTTGCTTTACCTCCTCCAACAACTGCTGCTCGTAGTACTTCGCCGCCATGGCCCGCAGCCTAGCCACGCCCGGCAATTTCGCTATCGGAAGCTTTTCGATGACCATAACAACCCCAAAACAATTACTTCGTGCTGCTTTAAATTTTTAGGGCCTGCACCCAAAAGACTGCGTTGACTTCTCCGTGCATGTGCCACAGTGATATCTCAGGGTTAAAATTTGGAGTCTAGAAAGTTCACGAAATGTAATCCAAAATTCCCTAGTTTTACCAAATCACCTAGAAAGTGCCGAAAACTCAAAAAACGAAAAATTTTTAACCCCAAAAAAGAAAATAAAATCACTTTTTGGGGCTGGCGGAGGACGGGGGGTGAATAACCTCCCAAGGCAGAAAATGTGTCACACGTAAGCAAGATTGAGCTCCGCGGGTTTAAATCATTTGGAAACGCGAAGGTGAGCATCCCCCTTTCTAGAGGTTTGACTGCCATCGTCGGTCCAAACGGTTCGGGCAAGAGCAACGTTGTCGATGCGCTCTGTTTCGTGCTGGGGGGGATGAGCGCGAAGCTCATGCGCGCTGAGCGCTTTTCTGATTTCCTCTTTAACGGGGGCAACGGCCAACGCTCAGCCCCTTTTGCTGAGGTTTTACTCCATTTCAATAATGAAGACGGTGCGCTGCCTATCAACTCGACGACGGTGGCGATATCCAGAAAAGTGGACCGCAGCGGCAAATGCGTGTATCGGATAAACCGAAAGCGCGCCTCGCGGCAGGAAATCGTGGACATGCTCTCGAAAACCATGTCCAGCCCCGGAGGCTACAACTTCATCATGCAGGGGGATGTCGATCGCTTCATAAAGATGGACCCGTTCGACCGTCGGACGATCATCGACGACCTCGCGGGGGTCGCGGAGTACGATGAAAAGAAGCAAAAATCGCTTTCGGAACTCCAGCGCGTCAAGACCAATCTCAACTCGATGGAAGCTGTCCTCGGCGAGATTTCGGTGCAGATGGAAAAACTCCGATCTGAACGGGAGGGCGCCATTCGGTATAGGGAGTTGAATCAGGAGCTTGGGCGTATTCGGGCCGCGCTCCTCAGCGTTCGGCGTGCCGCTTGCAGGAAAAAACTTTCGCGGCTGCAGCACAGAATAAAAGCGAAGGAAGAAGCACTGCAGGAACTGCGCGGTAAGCGCCGAAAAATTCTCGAAGAAGCTGGGAGCTATGATCGAAAAGTTGGGCATATAGAGAAACTCATCGAGGAAAAACAGAATACAGGGATGTTTGCGGAGGTGGGAAAAATACGCGAACGTCTCAAATTGTTCGGCGAAATGCTCAACTCGACAGCGGGAGAGCACGCGAGAATAGAGAGTGAAATCGCTGATCTTAGCGCCCGCATCAAAGAAATCGCTTCCCAAAGCGAACAAGATGTTTCGCCTGAAAAAATACCCTTGCTTTCCTCGAAGTTCGAAAATCTTTACGAGAGGTTTAACGCGCTGGCTCAAACCTTTGATTCGAGCAGATCACGCGCTGAAACCGAAAAAGTGCTTCAAGAGCTCCGTGGGGTTCTGGATGATTTACGTGTTATTTTAGACGACTTTTTCAAACATTTCGAGCAGGCTTCAGAGCTTCTCAAGGGTACACCATCGTTTGAGAAACTAAACGAGCCTGATACGAGGCCACAACTTCACCGCCGCCTAATAAGCTTGGAAGCTGTGCGTTCCCAGCTGGATGATAGGCTGAAACAGCTACAGCAACAAGTCCAGGAAGCCCAGATTGAGCTCGATAGAGTCACCGTGCTGGAAGAGAAGGAGCGGTCCTCGGTCGGGACCCTCCGCAAGGAAAGGGAAAAACTTCGGTCCAAAGTCGGGAGCCTCAAGGGGAAAGCAGGCCACATAGAGGATCCAATAGAGCAACTCAGTAACGAACTGCAGGCATGCAGGGTCGAGGAGGCCTCGCTGCGACCCCAACTCGAAAACATCGAAGGAAAGCTAAAGCAAGTCAAGATAGAGGTTGAAATTACCCGTGATGTTGATCCGGCCAAGCTCGAACGAAGAGTCGGAGCTCTAGAGGCGGAGCTTGAAGCACTCGGTCCTGTGAACTTCCGGGCTATCCAAGATTTCAGAAATGCCGAGCGCCGTTACAACTCCGAAAAATTGAAGCATGACAAGCTGGTCGCGGAGAAGCAGGCGATCCTCGATTTCATGCGAGAAATAGATGAAAAGAAAAAAGAAGTGTTCATGCAGACTTTCAACGAGCTCTCACAATACTTCAGCAAGATTTTCAGCGAGCTATCGCCGGGAGGCGTGGCGAGGCTGATTTTGGAGAACGAGGAGATTCCATTCGAGGGAGGACTCGAGATCGAGGCCAAACCAGCTGGCAAGGAGATTGCTCGGGTGGGGGCACTTTCAGGTGGGGAAAAAGCACTAACCGCGCTCGCTTTTATCTTCTCCCTCCAGCGCTTCCGACCCACCACTCTCTATGTGCTCGATGAAATTGACGCCCACCTCGACGACCAGAACCTCCGTCGGGTCGCGGAGCTCATCAGCCGATCCTCGCGCGGGTCGCAAGTCATCCTCGTCACACTGCACGATTCGATGATGTCTGTGGCCGATCGTTTGTTCGGTGTCACGATGGGCAAGAGCGGGGTGTCTCGCTTGTTCTCAGTGGAGCTAGCGGGGTTGGCGGCGTGAGGTGAAGACATGACGACTATCGCTGATCAACCTTTCCAGATTCTGCTCGGGCTGGTACAGGAGCACAAGCTCGACCCGTGGGATGTCGATATCGAGAAGATCGCAGGTGTCTACATGCAACGCGTGCGGGAGATGCGGGAGTTCGACCTTCGTGTTTCAGGACGGACGCTGCTTTCGGCCTCGGTGCTTTTGCGGATGAAATCAGATTTCGTGTTCAACGGACATAAAAAGCCGGAAGCAGAGGAGGAGCTTAAGGAGATGTTCGATCTCGATTTGCCTGAACTCGGACAAATAACGATTATACAGCGTTCACCCCGCAAAATTACACTTCTCGATCTCATGGGCGCGCTACAAGAGGCGCTCAAGGATACCCCAACGCGGAAAGTCTTCCAGAGGAGGAAGTTAGAGAAAATCATGCAGACGCTCAGCGAATATCACATAAACATCGAGCGGTACCTTGAGGAACTGTACCAACGGGTGAAAAGCCTCACCGCTTCAGGGCAAGAAATCTCGCTCTCGGCGCTCGTCCTCGAACGAACTAGGCTCGCGGTGGCTAGGACACTCCTCCTCCTATTGTTCCTCGAAATTCAAGGCAAGGTCGTGTTGCGGCAGCCCGAACCATTCGGTGAAATATTTGCCTCCTTGCTGGCGGGGGAGGGGTAGCATGGGAGTTAAGGAAGATTGCTCGATTATCGAAGCCGCCCTCTACGCAGCTGATCGTCCGTTGACTCTAGGCGAACTGCGTGAAATCTTAGAGACCTCGTCTGAGACCTACGCGCGCAAGCTCATGGATGAGTTCATAGCCGACTACGGGAAGAGGGGCGGTCCCCTGATGCTCACCGAAACCTCAAAGGGGACCTTTTCGCTCCGCCTCCGTGAGGAGTACATGCCGAAGCTGGAGGGGGTGATGTCCAAAGCAAAGCTCTCGCGGGGGGCTTTGAAGACGCTCGCCATGATTGCCTACAAGCAGCCCGTCTACCAAGCAAGACTCGCCGACGTACGGGGCAGCCGAGTCTACGATCACATCAAACAGCTTACCGCGCTGGGGTTCATCGAGTCCAGACGTTTCGAGCGGACACGAGTGCTTCGAACCTCGCGAAGATTCGCGGGTTACTTCGGTTTTGAGGACGATATGGACAATATCCGTGAACGAATCGAAGAGCTCATGAGATAAGGACTTTTTATACTCTTGTGCCCAAAGATTGCAAGCGGTGTCTAAATGGCTAAGTGGCAGGGTAGATCGTTGAAGAAGCCCAGCGGGGGACGAATATGGGCCAGCCGGAAGAAGCGTGGGCGGGAGATGGGTAGCGAGCTCGTCGAGACCAAGCTTGCTCCAATGAAGCGAGTCGAGCGCCGCGCCTTCGGTGGGGACATAAAAATCAGCTTGCTCGGCACCGATGTCGCCAACGTTGTGGACCCGAAAACCGGACAGGCGAAAAAATCGAAGATACTCAAAGTTCTCGAGAATCCTGCCGACCCCCACTTCGTACGTAGAAATGTTCTGACGAAGGGAGCGATAATAGAAACCGAGCTCGGCCGCGCGCGCGTGACTAGCCGACCCGGGCAGAGCGGCGGCGTCGATGCCGTGCTGCTTGAGGCCAAACCCGTTGAAGCTGAAGAACCTGCTGAGAAGCCGGCGGTGCCCGAAGAAAAATCATAGCGTTTGTTGCTTCCTTTTGTCGACGATGTGCACGACCTTCCATCTTCGCTTTTTTAACTCCTTTGCTATGAAGCGGCGATGGCATGCGCTCGGATATGACTCGACGCACATGATCGCCGAGGGCTTTTCTCTCGCGAGTTTCATCAGCTCCTTTAACCCATGTTTGAACTCTTGGGTTTGGGTGTAGGTTCCGTAGCCCCCACGATATCCGCCGAGCTCTCGGATGTGGACATAACCTATGCCTTTTGCGGGGAGGGTCCGCTGCAGGTTTTCCTTCACGAATTCCGGCCACTTCGAGGTCGGGAAACGCCGGACATCGATAATCAGCTCGATATCGAAACGCTTGAGTAGCGCCATGAAATTCTCGAATTTTCGGTTTCCGTAGCCGATTGTGAATATCTCCGGCACGTTCGCTCCCTTACCCATTCAGTTTTTGGAGTGGCATAGCCATGTCGGTAACGCAAGTATGTAGTGCGTTAATGTGGTACACCTCGTGTGGCGTTTTGGGTGACATCGGCGTGCCATGTCACAGCTGTGGCGTCATCAAACAAAGTTTTTTAAACCAGTTAAATTAACATCGTGTGACATGCCAAATATCCAAGTGACGCTAACCCCGGCCGAATCGAAGCGCTTGATAGCGAAGGCGGTCGCCGCCCTCCCTGAGGTCAAGCGAGCCCTCCGCCAGGGAACGATAGTGATCGGGCTTGGCACCACCAACGCCCGTGTCGCTGAGGAGCTGCTGGGGAAAAAAATCGAGAGCGAAAAATTCGTGGCGGGAGTCGTTTTGCCGAAAGGGACTTGTGTCGTCCCCCACGAGCGACGTATAGGAAATATCATCATCCGCGGGGGCAAGCTCATCAAAAGCAAGCTCGACGATATACTTCTCGAACTCACGGCCGGCGATGTCTTCATCAAGGGTGCCAACGCGCTCGACGCCAGCGGCACGGCGGGAGTTTTATTGGCATCGCGTCGAGGAGGCACCCTAGGTAGATCACTGGGGACTATCATGGCGCGGGGCGTGACCTTCATCATTCCTGTGGGGCTCGAGAAGTTTATTCCTGGCTCGATTCAAAGGGTCTCCAGAACTACTGGAATCTTTCGTGTTAGCTACGCCACAGGTTATCCTTCGGGAATAATGCCCATAGCGGGAAAAGTTATCACCGAGCTCGAAGCTTTCGAAATTCTGACGGGCGCGGAAGCCATTGCTATGGGCAAGGGGGGCATCTCCGGAGCCGAGGGAAGCGTCACCTTACTCGTTCAGGGAACGCAGAAACAACTCAGCAAAGCTCGAAAGCTGGTAAATGGAACAAAAGGTGAACCGGGCACGAAAGTGGAAACCAACTGTAGAACTTGTAAACTACCCGACTGCTGGTATAGGAGACGCTAGTCGGCACCCTCGCGTGTGCGAACCCTGCGTTGGCGCTCTACGGTCCCGCTCGTCAAGTTGCCTGCGATGACCTCATCGATACTGTGGACGACTCCGCCCCATTCCTCGATTGCCGCGCGTATTGTGCCATAATCTAGTTGGCCGTCGATGGTGATCTTGATTGTCTCCGTGTCCTTGTCGATCTCGATGAGCGTAACGTTCACCCCGTCAACGCCCGACATCGAGCTGAGCTTTGTCGCGAACTCCGGCAATGAAGGGCTGTGCGGCTTGAGCACGTCGAGCACGAGTCTGCGAATCTTTCGAGCGGGAGTCTGCCTAGCCATTTGATCCCACCTCTAAATGATCGGCGTTGCTTAAGAATTTTCTCGGGTTTTGGACGGTCAACCGTGAGTTTTAAATATATCGAAAAGATTATATATACGTGGATGAATTAAGTTTTAAACTTTTGGGGGATTAAATGCGTAAGCTAGGCAAGGTCATTCACCTCACTAATCGCGGGTTCGTGCTGAGCGCCGAGCAGGTGCCGGGCCTCGGCGGAGCTGTATATGATGTGGGAGGCGCGCGCGTGGGGAGTATACTTGACCTGTTCGGACCCGTCGCGGCGCCCTACATCGTGGTAAAACCCAGCCGCGGGTTCGCTCAAGCCAACTTGGAGAAGCTCGTCGGCAAGGATCTATATATGGGGGAGCGGTATGGAAAAACACGAAAAACAAAAAAAGTGCCCTGAGTGCGGAAGCCCAAAATTCGTGCGTGTCTACGAGCGCGCCGAGCTAGTGTGCGCTGAGTGCGGTTTCATCATTCACGACAAGATAATGGACATGGGGCCGGAGTGGAGGGCATTTGACCAAGAACAGCGGGAGCGCCGGGGACGGGTTGGAGCGCCCATGACGTTCACTATTCACGATAAAGGATTGTCGACGATGATTGACTGGCGGGATCGCGACTCTCACGGCAAGGATCTCACCCCCAAGCGTCGAGCTCAGATTTACCGCCTTCGAAAGTGGCAGCGGCGAATCCGCGTTTCTGATGCCACCGAGCGCAACCTAGCTTTCGCGCTATCGGAGGTCGACCGGATGTCCTCACACTTGGGGCTGCCCCGAAACGTTCGTGAGGCGGCTGCGGTAATCTACCGGCGGGCTGTTGAGGAAAGGTTGATCCGGGGGCGGTCAATCGAGGGCGTTGCCGCAGCGGCCCTTTACGCGGCCTGCCGAGAGTGCAAGGTCCCCCGAACGCTCGACGAGATTGCCGACGTTTCGCGGGTTAGCAAGAAGGAGATTGGACGGAGTTACCGTTTCATCTCACGCGAGTTGCTCATCCACCTGCGCCCGACAAGCCCGATTGACTACATTCCACGCTTCGGGAGCGAGCTCGGGCTGAGCGGTGAGGTGCAGTCGAAGGCGATCGAGTTGCTCAAAGAGGCGACGAAGAAGGGGCTGACCTCTGGGCGTGGGCCGACGGGCGTGGCGGCTGCGGCCATCTACATTGCTAGCGTGTTTTGTGGCGAGCGGCGGACTCAGCGTGATGTGGCTGATGTGGCGCGGGTTACAGAGGTCACCGTGAGGAACCGCTACAAGGAGTTATGCGAGAAGTTAGGGCTAGATGTAGAGCTGTAAGAATTTTCCCCTTTGAAAATAAAGCTTAAATATTGCGTTTTAAAAATCGATACTTTCAGTGACCTCTACCCTAAAGTGGTTCTGTTGCATAATCGGGACTTGATTTAGGGTGAACTACCCCTTGTTGAAGCAGGTTGCCCTTGATTATTCTTGCGCTACTTCAGGAACTTAGACACGAATGGGGAAGTCTCGCCTCTCCGCATGAAGTGTCCAGATGGGCCCTCGCCTAGGAACTCAGAAAACCAGGACTCGTGCTCCACTTCTTCGTTTAGAATCGCCTGTGCCAGGTCGTAGGTGCGGTGATCTTTCCCCGCCGTCAGATTGCAAATGTTCGTATAACCCCTAACCGCACATCGCTCGGCTTCCACCAGCACCTTTAACATCGCCTTTATATCCGTTGGGTCTTTGGGCAAAGATGCTGGCGGACAAGCAGACTTGTCGTGAAACGCCTTCATGTCATCTGGTAGTTTGCCTTCAAGTTCGTAGATTCTAGGAACAATCGCCTCGAAGTGATTACGATCTTCGACGCGAGCGACCTCTGCAATTTCCTTGACTCCTTCTCCTTCCAGTCCGATTAGGTTGCACCTTAGGATTGTGTAGTAATAGTAAGTGGTCAATTCCGCAGCTGCATTATTGACCAGCAATTCCAACAATTGATCAATATTGATGCCCGACTTCTCAACCATTTCCCGCGCTACTTTAGCCATTTCTTCTCTTCTCCTCAATATTTTATTTTGTACACACTTGTAATATTTTTATCGGATTCAGAATACTTAGGGCTCAGTTAGAAATTAACGCAGCAGATCTTCCAAAGTCGCTTAAAAACAAGTTACACCTGCTAATTGGGCCCCTTGCGGAAAGCAAAAGTAGCGTTGGTCTAAATATTAATCGAGCTCCATGCGCGGAACCTACGTGCTCCTCGCCCATGTCCCCTACGACATCGTGCTGAGCGTGGGCGAGCTCGGCAATCGCTCATTTAATGCCGGCTACTACGCTTACGTCGGCTCGGCGCTGGGTGGTCTCGAAAAACGGGTCGAGCGCCACATGCGCGAGGAGAAGAAAATCCACTGGCACATTGACTACCTGCTCTCTCGCGCCCGTGCGGTCGATGTCGTCGTCGCGCAAAGCGAGGAGCGAAAAGAATGCGCGGTCGCTGCCGAGCTTGCGAAACACCTCTCGAGCATCCAAGGTTTTGGCTCGAGTGATTGTAAGTGCGAGAGTCACCTTTTTTACAACCCAAATCTTCACGAGCTGCTCAGGCAGGTTTTGTTTGGCTTTAAAGCTTGTGGGCTCAAGCCGAAGAAAGGTGTCGGGTATGGGTAAACAACGGCGCGAGCGGAAACGGGAGCACTACTACCGCATGGCGAAACGGGCCGGGTACAGGGCACGTTCAGCGTTCAAGCTCAAACAGTTCAATGAACGTTACGAATTGCTTCAAAGCGGTAATGTCGTTGTCGACCTAGGCGCTGCTCCTGGCGGGTGGCTTCAAGTTGCGCGCGAGGAAGTTGGCGATGAAGGATTTGTGCTGGGCGTCGACCTCCAAAAAATCGCAAAACTCCCCTACCGAAACGTTAAAACCCTCGTGGCGGACATCACCGACCTTTCGATATCAGAGCTGATTCGACAAAATCTCCCGCGCCCTGCCGATGTGGTGCTCTCCGACGCGTCACCCAAAATCTCGGGAGTCTGGAGCATCGACCACGCCCGCTCGATCGAACTCGCAGACGCAGCGTTCGCAATCGCTTGTGAGGTTTTGAGCAAGGGGGGGAAGTTGCTGGTAAAGGTTTTCCAGGGAGAGTTCTTCCAAGATTTCGTTCAAAACGTGAGGAAGAATTTTGACCACTTGAAAATTTCCAAACCACCCGCCTCGCGGAAAGGTAGCTCAGAGGTCTACGTAATCGCAAATGGGTTTAAGCGCATTTGAAAATTTTTATGATTTCTCCCATAGGCGCATCAGTTCGGAAGCCCGTGCCCGAGAAGTGGGTGCGCGAGGCGAAGTAACCTTGTTTCCGAAGCTTTCCAATTAACTCAACAATTTTTGGCGATGAAACTTTCATGCGTCCCGAGAGCTCATGCATGTCGTAGAACGCGGGGGGTCCATCGGTTTCCTCGCGGCAGAGATTGAGCAGCGTTAGCTCCTGCTGCCCGAGCCTGAAGTTTCGTCGGGCCAAGTCATTGATCATTCGCCCTACTGAAATCAAGCTCCGATGTCCGCACGCGCGGCAATGCGATACATAACCCTGATTTGCTAGCACATCATTCGTGGCGCCTGCCCTCCGCCGTCCCCGCAGGTAAACCCTGAAGTAATGCCTCGTGGCGTGGGCCAACACCGGCGTAAAGGCAAGCTCGTACTTCCCCGCCGCCCTCTGGCAAAAACCTATCAAAATCCGCACCCCAAGCTCACGGCCATACTCGGTCTTGAGCGGTTTAGCGCCGTACCTGCGAATGCAAGCCTTGGCGTGGGTCCCCGAAAGCGGGGCGGTGTCGGTGGCGGTTAGGGCCAGCATTCCCCTGCGGAGGAGCGAGGCGCAGGCAGCATCGATGAATGAGGCTGGTGACCCGAAAGGATCGAGGTCGACGAAGTGAAAACGTGGTGCGCGGCGCCAGAGCAACGTGTTGGCGTCCTCGTTGTGCACCTCAACGCCGCCCAGTTCGTTAAGTTCGATGTTCCGTCGGATGAACTTCACCGCCTCAAGCGAACGGTCATTAACGATAACGCGCGTGACGCCTTTGACCTCTTTAGCATAGCGTAACCCCCGCACCCCAACACCGGCCAGCGGGTCACACAGGCAAAGGTCACCGAGTTCACGGGCTAGGGCTTGAACGGCAGAAACCGATAGGTCGCGGCAGAACTCCATGTGCGGGTTGTAAAAAACGCGTGTCAGAGAAGGAGCATAATCGCCTGCACGAGTGCGGAAGCGCTCAAGCTCAGGTACCTCAAGCTTCGTCTGTCCCTCATTTACCAGCTGGGTTGACAAGTTCCCCCCAAATATCATGTGCGTCATACCTAATTCTACTTACCATCCCTAACCCTACCAAAATACGTCTTTTATAAATCAATATTTACCAAAATGAGTCATTTATTAAAAATTTTTACCAAAAATAGTCGTTTATTAACCAAAAGATGGAACTTTAAAAAAGGTGTAGCGATGTCTCGAAAAACGAGGGGGGCTAGGAAGGCCCACACGAGTGTCTTCTCAGCGCTCAAGCCCACGCGCGGACAAGGCGTCAAGATCAAGCCCAAGCGAGCTAGGGTTATCGGTGTTTTTTCCTGCAAGGGAGGCGTGGGGAAGACGACGACCGTGGCAAACCTGAGCATGTGTCTGACCCAATCGATGGGGGACAACATCTTGGCCGTCGACGCCAACCTTACCTCTCCTAACCTCGGCTTGCACTTCGGCGAGTTCACCCCCAAAGTCACCATTCACGATGCCCTCGCCGACGAGCTCCCGATCGAGAAAGCGGTTATGAAATCCCATGGTCTGCAGGCCATCCTCGGCTCAATCACGTACGTTGGGGATGTCTACTTGGTTGATCTCAGAGGGCGCTTGGCGCCGCTGAAGAGCAAGTACAAGGTGATTCTCATTGACTCCGCGCCCGGGGTAGGGAGCGAGACAATTGCTGCAATAAAAGCGTGCGATGAGATAATCATAGTAACCAACCCCCACATTCCGACCATTGCGAGTACCCTCAAAACGCTTCGTACAGCGGAGCGGTATAAAGTCCCGATCGTGGGGGTAATCGTGAATAAGGCGAGGAAGAATCCTTTCGATCTCTCAATAAAGGATGTCAAAAAGCTCTTGGGCTGGCCGATCATCTCTGCTGTACCCGAGGACCCAAAAGTTTACGAGTCCACCGCGGTCGGAATCCCCGTGGTAAGCTACGCGCCCCAATCCTCGGCTGCGAAGGAGTTCAAGAAGCTCGGTGAATTTTTAATTAAACGACTCAGGAAAGGTTGACCCACCTCCGCCTTCGCCCGAATTTGTTTTGAGTTGGCTCGGTCCAGCTGTAACCCGATTCATTCAACCCAAAGCTCGCTCTACCCGTCCTCCCACACCTCACCGCACCCGGGGCATTTGAGGACGACTCCCGGGTTGAGGGCCACGAGCAAGCGTGCCCCGTTTCTGCCACAGCTTGGACACTTCGCGCT
>LQHI01000060.1 GCA_001515185.1 Hadesarchaea archaeon DG-33
GAATGCGGAATGATGCATACCCGTTTTGTTATCGAAGAGTACGGACCAAAAATTGGTGTATTGATGTCTAACGATGAGCACGGAGTCGATGAAGCGAGGGGTATCAATGACGCTGTTGCGAAGTATGGCGGTGATCTAGTTTCTTTAGAATGGTATGAATATGGAGAAACTAATGTTATGCCGCAGTTGACTAAATTAATAGATCTCCAACCAACTACCATAATAATAGGACACCATCCCACCTATACTCATGATTTTGTTAAACAGGCGTATGACTTAGGAGCCATAGAAGAAGGTATACATGTTCACATACTTGGCGATCTTAACAAGGATCAAGTAACCCAGATTATTGGAGCGGAGAGAGCCGAAGCCGGAGAACTTACTGGTGAGATACCAAGTGCGTATCCTTATTACTTAGAGGAGGGAGTACCCGAAGTAGTTGCGTTCGTGGAAAAAGTTGAACAAAGATTTGCTGTGGACGTAGGCGGTGGTCATCCGTGTGGTTACATGGCTGTTAGAATATTAGCTAAGGCGATGGAAATCGCTGGTACAGCAACTGATAAAAGTACTTTAAGAGAAATGAAGATTGATGACATAGAAGATGAACCATGGTTTAAGGTAAATCCACTCTCTGCGATAGATGATGAGGGACATATATACAATGAAATAGGTCAAGGTAGTAGTCAATATACTGCAGTCACATTTCAAGGAGGAGAGATAGTTCCCATTGGCCCCCTTGAAGCTTAATTTTTTACTTCAATATTTTGGAAATAGTGTGTGTAAACCAAGGAATTTAAATATGACAAAAGGTTAAGCCGTAACGCCAAGATTACATAAAAGCTACCTATACGTAGACCACTGATTATTTGCTTCATCATCTTGCTAGTTTTAGAAAATGTAAATATAAATTTACTCGGGACAAAACGTTTAAGAGCCACCTTAAGAAAATAGCGATAACATAACATGGGCAGAAAAAATATAACTGGGACGCAGTACGTATGGAGGGGCAAAATAGTAAAGATGGGGGAAACCAGTTCGTTAGGGAGAAGGGGCTACGTGTTCACGGATCCAGAGATAAAACGCGTCACGAGGATAGCAGAATGAGTCTCGATATCATATCCATCGGGGAGCTTCTCATAGACTTCATATCCACGGACGGAGGGGTTTCGTTCAGGAGGGCGGCCGGAGGAGCCCCGGCGAACGTTGTAGTAGCCTGCTCACACTTGGGCCTGAGGTCCGGGTTCATAGGCAAGGTTGGAAACGACGAGTTCGGACAGTTCCTGAGGGACACCCTAAAGCATGAAGGGGTCGACGTGAGCAAGGTTCGCCTCGATAGGAAGGTGGGCACGACACTCGCTTTCGTCTGGGTGGACAAGGACGGGGAGAGACGCTTTAAGTTCCGCAGGGGCGCCGATGCACTGCTGGAATTAGGCGAGGTAGATGATGATTACGTGAGGGGGTCCAGCACTGCTGGAATTAGGCGAGGTAGATGATGATTACGTGAGGGGGTCCAGGGTCTTCCACTTCGGCAGCATCTCCCTGATATCCGAGCCCTCAAGAAGCGCGACTCTGAAGGCCGTTAAGGTGGCGAAGAAGAACAGCATCACGATCACATACGACCCTAATCTCAGGCTCAACCTCTGGAGGCGTAGGGAGATGGCGAGGCACTGGATGATGGCCGGACTCAGGAGGGCGAATGTGGTGAAGCTGAACGAGGAGGAGGTTAGGTTCATGTTCGGATCCAGCATCGAAGACGGGGCTGAGAAGCTACTGAGGTTCGCGGACAAGGTGTTCATCTCTCTCGGGGGGCGCGGGTGCTACTACGCCGACAAGGATTCAAGGGGGTACTCCAAGCCGTACAGGATCGGGGTCAGGGACACGACAGGGGCCGGGGACGGCTTCATGGGCGGCATTATATACGGGAACCTGAAAGGGTGGGGGGTGGAAAAAACGGCATCGTTCTCTAACGCGGTGGGGGCACTCACTGCTAGCAAGCTGGGCGGGATACCCTCCATGCCAGCCTTGGGCGAGGTGCTGCAGCTGATGCAGAAGAGATGATTGTCCGGCGATTTATTACATTACAATTAGCCTTCACTACATCATTTACATAACGAATTTTTTGATTGCCGCGATTACCACAACACAGTTTATGATGGATATGATTAATTGCTACAAAATTCAAACCGAGAAAAACTAGAGAAGAATATGTGATAAATCTCCCAAAATTACATGGTTTACCGGCAAATTTCATTCTACTACTTTCGTGACCCTCTTTATTTCAGGATCCGTGAATACATCGGTCTCATCTATACTTGTGGACGAGAACTCTGATACAACTGCTCCCCCGGAACCAGCTTGGAACCAGTGGAGGGTGTCGGGTGGTATCGTATGCTGCTCCCCGGGTCCAAGCTCGGTCTCGTGAAATACCGTGTAATATTTCTCCCTCCCCTTTGGCGGCCTAGCGTGAGGGTTCTCGGTTCGCTTCCCTGGAATGTAGAGATATACCCGCCCCCACCTACACCTGAAGGTCTCTTGCTTGCCCGGGCTCCCTCTTATCGGAGGGTGCCTGTGCTCGGGGCATGTCTGATGGGGGAATAAAACCAGCTCTTTTGCGCAGTACCTTTCAGTGTTAATGTATACTACGAGTTCCAGCCCGGTGCGCTCAAGGTCCCCCAAGCCAAAGTCCGCGACCTCCATCCCCTCCTTCTCATCTGGGGTAATAACTACTCCAGCTTTGTCCAAGACCTCGGCTGCCTTGTCCCTTGCCTTTCTCCACTCCTCTCTCGTTATCATGACCCATGCCTGGTTGTTATTTCGGTGTTCCTTATTTTAAGTGTTTAGTTCCTAAGGCTTTGTTGCACAAATACTTCCAAAAATCAAATGTTTTGCCTTTTATAAACCTTTTCATCTACATTTATGTCACTTTCTATATAAATTCTGCACATAAATTCGAGCAGCTGCATAAATTTAGCAGATGTAAGAATGTTCTGCACAAAATACTCTCGCATAAACATAAATTAATTCTTCTAACTTCTTGCGGTTGCCAGAGCATAGAAAAATTATAGACTAGTTGTAGTGATCGTGCTTTCTTTTCACGATTACATTTTAAACACAGAACTTGACCGTTATCTACTGTCATTTTTCCTCCTTGACTCCAAGGTATCTTATGATCAGCCTCATAGTTATCCTAAAGTTCACACAGCGATTCAAAAGATGGATAGAATCCTTAAGTTTAACAGCACAGCTTTGCAAAGCATCTTCAAAACTCACTTATGTAATTAAAATCGTCCAGTTTTGGCCATCTCTTCGAGCCGTCGAATTCGCTCCTCGGTCGGCGGGTGGGTCGAGAAAAGTCCCCTCATGCTGACCTTTGCGAATGGGTTGACGATGAACATGTGGGAGGTTGATGGGTTGCCCTTCTGCATGGGCCTGTTCCTGACCGCCGATTGGAGGCTTCGCAAGGCGCTCGCCAACGCAAGTGGGTTACGCGAGATGCTGGCCCCATCGCGGTCCGCCCCATATTCGCGTCCACGGGATATCGAGAGTCTGACCAACATCGCGCAAAATGGTATCAAGATTATCGCCAAAATTGCCAAGATTCCCCCTCCCCCATCACGCCTACGTCCGCCACCCGCGAATATCGTAAACCACATCACATAGGTGATAACCGCCCCGATGATTGCCGCCATGGTGTTGATCAGCATGTCGCGGTTCTTCACGTGGCCAAGCTCGTGCCCTAGCACTCCTTCGAGTTCATCCTTGTTCAACAAACGCATTGCTCCCTGCGTCACCGCGACGACCGAATGGGAGGGGTTGCGTCCAGTTGCGAACGCGTTTGGGGTATCCGTGGGGATGATTGCCACGCGGGGTTTCGGTAGACGTGCACTCGATGCTAGGCGTTCCACTGTGCGGTGCAACTCGGGCTCCTCTGCCTCGCTCACGATTTTGGCCTTATAGAGCCTCAGCACCCATCGGTCTGCGTACCAGTACATGCCGATGTTCAGTACCACGGCCATGATTAGGGCAAATGTGAATGTGAAAACTAGATTGACGCCGGTGAGGTATCCAGCCGCGAGACCCATCACTAGCAAAAGCCCCGTGAGCATACCCATCAGCAGTACAACCCGCGCGGTGCCGCCCATCTTATCGCCAGATTAATTTAATTTGTGTTTGATTAAAAGATTTTGGTTTTAAAAACTCCTCCTCGCATTTCAACCTCATCTTACTCTTTTACCCGAAATGTCTTAGGGCACCCAGCCAGCCGTGGTTCGATTGTTGTGATATACGGTTCCGGTTCCCCCATCGCTGTAGTCACCCACCTTGCCGGCCTGGTAGAGGTCGTTGTTGATAACGAGATTGTAGTTGCAGGTGCCCCACACGCAGATGCCGTAGCGCTGCTGTTTCGCCCCAGTCCCGCGTCTGATCGTGTTCCCCTGGATGTTGTTGTAGCTGGAATTCGTACCTACAGAAATGCCGTCGTATAAGTTGTCGTTGTCCTGGGAGTTGCCCACTATAGTGTTGATACTAACCGTGTTGTGGCTGCTCCATGTGTACAAGGCGATACCATGGGACCTGTTCCCTTGGGAGGTGTTGCCGCTTACCGTGTTGTTGTTTGAGGAGTCCAGCACGATACCAAAGCTGTTCCCTTGGCTGGTGTTTCCGGTGACCGAGTTGTTGAACGCGGAGTACAAGCCTATACCAAAGGAGGTATTCCCCTGAACTGTGTTGCCGCTCACCGTGTTGTTGTTCGAGGACAGGTAAATGCCGATTTGGTTATTTCCCTGACAGTTGTTTCCGGTGACGGTATTGCTGTTGCTCGAGCTAACCAAGCTGATGCCGCTGGCGCCGTTTCCCTGAACTGTGTTGCCGCTTACGGTGTTGCTGCTCGAGTTGTCCAAGATGATGCCACGAAGGGCGTTCCCTTGGCATGCATTTCCGCTGATAGTGTTGTTTTCGCTTGAGAAGTTCAAGGTGATGCCCTCTCTACCGTTCCCCTGACTGGTGTTTCCGCTTATCGTATTGTTGTTTGAGTTGTGCACAGTGATGCCATCACCGGTGTTTCCCTGACAGGTGTTGCCAGTGACCGTGTTGTTGCTCGAGGATTGCAAGTAGATGCCGTACTCTCGTAAGTTCTCCAACCAGCAGCCGACGATCTTCGAATTCTCCCCGCTGTAGAAGTAAATGCCGCGCATAGTGCCAGAGGTCTGGTTCGCCTTGTTCCCATCGATGCATATATTCTGAATTAGTAAGTTGCTCTTGCTCGAGGCGTAAATGACATACATATTCGCGTTCTTGTTGTCCTTTATCTTGATGACAGTTGAGGCCCCAGTCCCCATCAGAGCCACATTTGACTTGCTGATGACGATGTTGTCGGACAAGACGTAGGTTCCCTCCCTGAGGTAGATTGAGCCTCCGATGGCTGGCAGGTTGTCTATCGCAGCGTTAATCTCGACCTGGTCATTCTCGCCATCGCAGACGTAGTCCGCGTTCTCGTTGTCTATTGAGTTGTACGCCGCAACGACGAAACTCGCGAACCCGTAACCGCACGGCCCTTCGGGTCCAGTTGTTCCTTGCGCTCCCGCCGCTCCTGCTGGCCCCGCTGGTCCCTGTGGCCCTGCTGGCCCCGTCGCTCCCGTGGCACCAGTTGGTCCTTGAGGGCCCTGCTCTCCTTGTGGCCCCGGTGGTCCTGGAGGCCCTT
>LQHI01000061.1 GCA_001515185.1 Hadesarchaea archaeon DG-33
AAGGAGAAATCGTGGTATCCGCAAGGGAAGAGTCAAAGACAAAAAATGAAGTTCGCCTTCGCTTTAAAGTCGCTGACACCGGAATCGGAATCCCTGAGGCCAAGCAACGATTAATATTCGATCCCTTTGCCCAGGCAGACGGCTCCATAACCCGCAGGCAAGGCGGTTCCGGATTGGGTCTAGCCATATCGTCACAACTTGTCGAACTCATGGATGGCCAGATTTGGGTCAAAAGTAAAGTGGGAGAGGGCAGCACATTTTATTTTAATGTCCGTCTCGGTCTGGGGAAAAGAACAGAAGAGATGCTGTCGCCCGCAGAGCAAAAGGAGCTAAAGAATCTTCCTGTTCTGGTGGTGGATGACAATGCGACAAACCGGCGCATTCTCAAAGAGATGCTCATCAACTGGAGCATCAAGAAGCAAAAAAAGCAGCCGAGCCTTTTCCCCTTATCGTTATCGACTCCAATATGCCAAAAATGGACGGCTTCACCCTCGCAGAGCGAATCAAGAAGAATCCAGCTCTTGCTAGAACAACGATAATAATGCTCACCTCTGCTGGCGTGAGTGGCGATGTTGACCGCTGCCGAAAACTGGGCATATCGGCCTACATGACGAAACCGATAAAACAGTCCGAATTATTGGATGCCATTATGCTGGTCGTCGGAACTCCTGCCAGAGGAAAAAAGAGAGTTCCTCTAATCACCGAGGATAAAATACGCAAGCCCCAGCGGTGCCTTCACATACTCCTGGCAGAGGATAACATCATCAACCAAAAAGTGGCCATCCATATCCTTAAAAAGAAGGGACACAAAGTTTCTGTAGCAAAAAACGGCAACGAGGTCCTCTCAGCCCTCAAGAAGGCTCGTTTCGACCTCATTCTGATGGATGTGCAAATGCCAATTATGGATGGATTCAAGACAACTTTTTCCATTCGAAAAAAAGAGAAGAGGACAGGGTTTCATATCCCGATTATTGCCATGACTGCCCATGCCCTGAAAGGTGACCGGGAGCGCTGTCTGGATGTCGGGATGGACGAATATGTGGCTAAACCTCTCAAGCCAGAGGAGCTGATAAAAACAATCAATCGTGTCATTTCTAAAGAAAATTAGAGTTTATCCCAAAGTGACGAGACTCCGTGTCATCGCGAGGAGTGAAACGACGTGGCGATCTCTTATAAAAGAAATCAATCCTTTTTCTATGAGATTGCCGCGCTCCCTACGGTCTTGAGATAAAGCCAAAAATTAAGAAAAAATTATAGAACACACCAACGATCAAAGTGAAATGAGCGAAAAAAACCACCCAATAAAAGATATTTCTCCTATTGACTATTCATCTTCCCTCGAACGAGTCGGGGGAGACAAATCTTTCTTGATGGAGCTCCTTGATTTGTACCTTGAAGAATTTCCGGAAAGACACACCCAGCTCCAAGAAGCCATTCAGCAGAAAGAATTTAATCTAATTCTTGAGCTCGGCCACAGCTTGAAAGGTTCATCTGCAAATTTGAGTCTAATTTTTCTTCAAGAAGCTTCTTTCCAGATGGAAATGGCAGGAAAAGAGAGAGACATAGAGAAGGCAAAGAAAGCTTTATCCCTATTGGAGCAAGAATTTAAAAGATTAAAAGTATCTTCATGAGAGACGAGCCATTTCAAGTCCTTTATATTGCTTTTATTTTTAGATATATAAGAAGGAAAGGAATTGTGTTTGTTGTGCGACAACTTCATTATCAAAATTTCAATTTGCCAAATGAGTCAAAATTTATTAGGCTTTAGGTCGAAAGAAGCAAAATGAATAAGAAGATAATAATTATTGATGATGACAAAGTCACTCTCACTATGCTGGAGGAAGTCCTCACTAAAAAAGGATTTCAGGTTCTGAGCGCCCGTGATGGGGCGGAGGGATATTTGCTGATTGAAAAAGAAAAGCCAGATGTATTAATCAGTGATATGTTGATACCGAAACTTCATGGCCTGGACCTTTGCCGGAAAATCAAAGAGACCCCGGAGCTCAGACAAATAAAAGTCATATTAATGACCGCTGTCTACAAGGACCCTGTTTTCATGGCGCAAGCAAAGAGCTGTGGTGCTGATTGTTTTATTGAAAAACCTATAAATACAAAAGACCTGATAAGCCGGATAAAGGAAATTTAAGCAGTCAAGAATACAAAAAATACTGACCTGCCCCCATTTATTGTCCCTCCTGTAATGTCAGAATTTCAGCTAAAAACAGATTAATAAATCTGGCATGGCTGGCAGTACAAGTTTAGAACTTTCCTCAAGAGAACATATGATTCGAGCACACTTGAGAAATTAAGGGATTTCATGACTATAGAATCGCCGGAACTTCAACCGGAAGCGGTTTAAGAATCGAGTTTCAAAATGAACACAGAATCTGTTGCTTTTTATTGCTGCTTTTTGTATTTGAGGGCAGCTTCTTTGCCCTTGAGAGCGGACTGTAACCTGGGATTGAGTGCCAGGGCCGCATCGAAATTCTGGATAGCATAGTCACAATATTTCTTGTCCGCAGTTTTGACATAGAGGATCAAGTTCAAGTATCCGAGGTTGTTGTAAACAGGTACCATTTTTGGATCAAGCTTAAGGGCTTGCTTCAAAATTTCTTCGGCGCGGGTGTAATCCTCCGTTTCCATGAGTGCCCGCCCGAGATAGTTGAAATTATCTGGGTTGAACTTATCAATCTTCGTGCAGTATTCGAGAGGCTTTATGGCCTCCTTAAATCTCTTGGCCATGATTAGCATGACTCCCAGGTTGGCCGTCAGCATGAGGTCTCCGGGAACCCGCGTCAAACCCAGTTTCAGGGTGTCTAGTGCCTGGTCGATCTGGCCGATGTTATATTGGATGAAGGACAGGTTAGAGTAGGCGCTCGAATATGTCGGCCTGATCCGGATCACATTGTTAATCTTTTTGATGGCCAGATCGGTTTTCTCCGCCTTAAAGTCTTCAACCGCCTGGCGAAGGTGGGCGATAACCGGTGCGAGCGATTTGAGGTCGTCTTTAATCTCGTAGGTTTTGTTCTTCGTGGGAGCGCCCGAGATGTAGCCAAGGCTTTTCAACTTGTGGAGGATTTCCGCATCTTTGCCACTCAGGTTCTGCTTCGCTCCTCTGCCCCTCTGACTCTTCATCAATATCTCCAGGTCCTTGACAAGCCGGGGAATATCGGAAGTCGAGGCAAGATTCATTTCTTCTTGGGAGTCCGTATCCAGGTTGTAGACCTCCTTGATGGGGAGGTCGATGAACTTGATATCTCCCTGGATGAAACCCCGCAGAGGAGCGCAATCCATCTTGAAGTGCGGCGAGAGAGACTCGAAATAAATCTGCTTTTTCTCTCGCTCCCGTCCTGCAATGAGCGGCAGGAGCGATTCCCCCTGGATGTGTGCGGGAACGGGAATGCCGAGGAGGTCGCAAACGGTCGGGAAAATGTCGATGTGGGAGGCATTCTCCCGGACCATCTTCGATTCGACCCCAGGGTAAAACAGGAACAGAGGAATGTGAATTGTGTTGTTGTAAGCGAAAAAACCGTGGGTCCATTCTCCCTTCTCGCCAAAGGCTTCGCCGTGGTCTGAAGTGATGATCACGATGGTCTTTTCGAGCTGACTACTTTTTTTGAGAAAGTCGAAGAGGATTCCAAGCTGGGCGTCGACGAAGGCGACTTCCCCTGAATAAGGATCCTGAGGATATTCCGTCTTGAAGGGTTCTGGCGGCGTGTAGGGGTCATGAGGATCAAAGACATGGACCCAACAGAACCATTTGCTCTTCTGGCCAGCGATCCACTCGATGGCTGGCTTGACTACCTGGTCCGCCGGCCGTTCCACGAAGTCGAATTTCCCGAATTCCTGGACGCCGGTGTGGTCGTTATAGAGATCGAATCCTCTATTAAGGCCGAACCTGGAATCCAGAACGAAAGCTCCGATGAAGGCGCCGTTTTTGTAATTATTCTTCTTCAGATGTTCCGCCAAGGTTAGATATCGGGCTTCGAGCCTGAAGGACGGATTGTCGCTCACTCCGTGGTAGAGGGCCGTTGTGCCGGTCATGATGTTCGCGTGAGAGGGCCGGGTCAACGGGTTGTGAGCATAAGCCCTTGTGAAAACAGCGGAACGCCGGGCCAGACTGTCGAGGTTGGGCGTTTTAACGTAACGATCTGACAGGATCCCCACTCTGTCGTAGCGGAGCGTGTCGATTGTGATCAGCAGGACATTCGTGTTCTTCGGCAGCGGGGGGGACGCCAGGACAGCATTTCCGGCCCCCAGAAGGACAACAAGCAAAGGCAGACGCCGGATCACGCTTTTTATCATGTCATACTTAGTTAGCTCCACTATTTTAGACGTTTTCCTCGGCAAAATCTTCCATTCCAGAAGGTAAAAACCTCCTCCAAATACGCCGGTTTTTCGGTTGACATCAACTGTCGACTTATTTAATATTTGCAAAAGGCTTATGAGGGAAAAAAAAAGGGCGAGAGCAGAATACATCTCGCGAATGGAATCCCGGACGTGAAAACTTCAGGTCGCATAAAAAGAAGGGAATTCATCAAGCTGGCCAGCGCTTCGGCCGCCGCGAGTCTGGTTTATGGTTCATCCGGGTTTTCCTTGCCCCCAAGATCCAGGCGGCGTCCCAACGTCCTTTTCATCCTCGTGGATGATCTTCGGCCAGAGTTATGCAGCTATGGTGTGGACCAGATCAAGACCCCGAACATCGACCGGATCGCACAACAGGGACTTGTTTTCACCCGAGCCTATTGCCCTCAGTCGATCTGCAATCCCTCCCGAGCGAGCTTACTGACTGGGATGCGGCCGGAAACCCTCCGTGTCTGGGACAACGAAACACATTTTCGCCACATCAATCCCACGATCAAAACCCTCCCCCAGGTTTTTAAAATTCAAGGGTATAATACTATCTCGATCGGCAAGGTCTTTCACGGCACGCTGCCCGATCCTCCTTCCTGGAGCCAGAGCCATCTCCCCCCTGTGACCTGCCCCTACTACATGTGCCAAGAGACCCAGGCCCGGCAGGATATGCGAGAAAACGCGGCCCGCAGGCTGGGATACAGCCAACGCTGGATCGACGCCTATATACGAGGGCCGGCCACCGAAGCTTTTGACGCCCCCGACAACAGCTATAGGGATGGCGCCCTTACGGAGATCGCCATCCAGATGCTGTTGGAATTCAAAAAGAAGCAACCCTTTTTTATGGCCGTCGGATTCTCCAAACCGCATCTTCCCTACGTGGCTCCTCAAAAATATTGGGACCTTTACCGGCGAGATGATATCCCCCTGGCCCCGAACAATTTCATACCGAAAGGCGCCCCGCCCTTTGCCATCAACAGCCTGACAGAACTCGCCTGCTACGAGGATTTCGTCCAGGCCCCCAACCCCACAGAAAGCCAGATCCCGGAAGACCAGGCCCGCCTTCTCAAACACGGCTATTACGCCTGTATCAGTTTTATCGACGCTCAGATCGGACGTATCTTCGATGCGCTGAACACTCTGGAGCTGCAGAAGAACACAATCCTCGTCTTGTTGGGGGATAACGGGTGTAAACTGGGGGAGCACGGCAGTTGGGTGAAGATGACCAATTATGAAATCGACCTTCGTATCCCGCTGATCATCTCCAGTCCCATCCGGATAAATCCCGTAGGGTCCACTTCGGCCCTGGTGGAAATCGTGGATCTCTATCCGACCATCTGCGAA
>LQHI01000062.1 GCA_001515185.1 Hadesarchaea archaeon DG-33
TGTCAAAATCCACGCTTATAGGGAAGGGCCTCACGTGGATGGTGCGTCCTTTATATTTCACGTTAAGTGTCCCGTAATCGGGTTTAATCCCCATCACCTTCTCAACGCTCGCCAAGAAGTTGACACAATAACTAGGAAGGTGAAAACCGATGAGGTCGTTCGCAAGCATGCCATCGAGTATCTCCTCCGCCCACGGTAGAAGTGTGAAGGTGTCCCAAGTGGGCCAGGGGATATGCCAGAAGTGAGCAAGCACGAGCTTTTGTTTTTTCGGGGCTCCGTTCCTGACAATTTTTGGTGCTAGCCCCAAGTGGTAGTCATGAAACCAAATGAAAGCCTTATCTATTCCCTTCGTCTCCTGCCTGATCGCCTCCGCATACAGCGTATTCGAGTGCTTGTAACCGTTCCAGAATGATTTATCAAAAAATGGTTTTTGAAACACATTGTGGCAGAGAGGCCAAAGTGTCTGATTCGAAAAACCGAAGTAAAACTTGTCCACCTCGTTCTTTGACATCCAGATTCTTTTAAGCACATATTTTGGGTTACCGGGGGGAACCCGGCACCGATTTTGTTTATCTACGTTTTTTCGATCAGCATCCCCACTACCACCTGCCACCCACGTTCCGCCAGTGGCCTGCATCAAGGGATCCAGGGCTGCCGTCAGACCTCCAGCGGGGGTCTTGACCTGTACCCCATCGGGCGTGTGCATGTGAATGTATGGCTCGCGGTTAGAAACAATGAGGAATTTGTATCCCTTTAGTTTCGATTTTACAAGCTTCTGGACATCCTTCGCCGAGGCCATATAACCAAGAAAATAGTGGTGGCGATTTTTGATATTAATCGGGTTTATTGTGGCGGGGTATGCGCTGAGATTTGTGTTAAACGTTTACGTCACTAGGCTCACTAGAAAGACGAAAACCAAGATTGACGATATCATTCTCGATGCCATCAAAGTACCGATAGTTGCGATATTCTTAATCATGGGGATTAACTTTGCTCTTGAGCGCGCAACGTTTGTCCCTGCAGAGGTCATGCAATATCTTCCGACCATCAGCTACCTGTTGATACTCTTAATAGCAACGTGGTGCACCGCGAAGATTATAACTGGGATATTGAAGTACTACGGCACAGTGCGTCCCAGCGTGAGGACGCTCGTGCCAACGCTTCAGAAAATCATGAAAATCCTCATCTTTTTTGTAGCATTCATCCTGATACTCGATGCACTTGGTATCCAAGTGACCGCGTTGGTCGCTGCCTTTGGGATAGGGGGCCTCGCAGTTGCATTCGCCCTCCAAGGGACGTTGTCCGAGTTCTTCGCCGGCGTTTACATTATGTCCGACCGACCCGTGAGAGTAGGAGATTATATCGAGCTAGACTCAGGTCAAAAAGGCTATGTGGAAGACATCGGCTGGCGTAGCACGAAAGTACGCGAACTTCCTAACAACATAATTGTAGTGCCGAACTCGAAAATGGCGGGAGCAATCGTCACCAATTACTACTTGCCCGAGCCACAGATGGCCTGCTTGGTCCAGGTTGGGGTAGCCTACGACAGCGACCTTGAGAAGGTTGAAAGAGTAACCATCGATGTAGGCAAAAAAGTGTTGAAAAAAGTGACTGGGGGGATACCTGAGTTCGAGCCCTTCATTCGTTATCACACCTTCAGCGACTTCAGCATAAACTTCACCGTCATCCTGAGGGTCAAAGAATTCGTGGACAAGTACCTGATCACCCACGAGTTTGTAAAAGAGCTGCACAAGCGCTACAAGAAGGAGGGCATCACAATCCCGTTCCCGATCCGCACGATCTTAATGCCCAAGAGACGAGCTTCCTAGCCTCTCGTTTATTTAATACAACGCGACAAACGATTATCGAAAGTGATACTCTATGGTGCTCGATAGACTTGGGAGGACCCTGCATAGCGCCCTCCGGAAGCTGACACGCACGGCCCATGTCGACGAGCGGGTGGTCAAGGAGTTAGTGCGGGATATCCAGCGCGCTCTGCTACAGGCGGATGTCAATGTAGAACTCGTGCTGGAGATGACGAAGCGGATAGAAAAGCGGGCACTCGAGGAGAAGATCCCCCCTGGCATGGCACGCAAAGAGCACATCATCAAGATTGTATACGAAGAACTTTCCACGCTCATGGGGCGTCCAGCCCAACTACAGCTCAAGCCCGGAGAATTCACGATACTGCTGATGGTCGGCCTTCAAGGAAGTGGGAAGACGACCTCGGTGGCGAAGCTAGCATCTCACTTCAAGAAACGGGGCTTCAAGGTTGGCATTGTCTGCGCAGATACCTTCCGCCCAGGTGCGTACGAACAGCTCAGCCAACTTGGTCAACAGGTCGACACAAGATTTTTCGGCGACCCCAAAGCCAAGGATTCGATCAAGCTTGCAAAGAAAGGCGTCGAGCAGTTCAAAAAAGAGCATCTTGAATTAATCGTCGTTGACACGGCCGGCAGGCATCGCAAAGAGGAAGCCCTGATGGAAGAAATGCGCCAAATCGCCAAATCAATAGGGCCTGACGAAATCATGCTCGTCGTGGATGGGACGATAGGGCAACAGGCGAAAGAGCAGGCTGCAGCATTCAAAACCGCAACGGACATAGGCTCGATTTTGATTACCAAACTGGATGGCACCGCAAAAGGTGGGGGGGCACTCTCGGCGGTTGCGGCCACTGATGCTCCGATAAAGTTCATAGGTGTCGGTGAACACCTAGATGACCTCGAACCTTTTGTGCCCGAGCGCTTCGTGGCTCGCCTGCTCGGGATGGGCGACATTGAAACATTGCTGAAGCGGATTGAGGAGACCGCAAGGGCCGAAGAGGTGAAGCCCGCCGATATGAAAGCAATCCTCGCGGGCAAGCTCACCTTGCAAGACGTTTACAGCCAGCTCGAGATGATGGGCAAAATGGGCCCCTTCAAGAAGCTTATGCAGATGATCCCGGGGCTAGGAGTAACCATACCTGAAGAACAGATGCGTGTGGGAGAGGAGAAACTAAAGCGTTTTAAGGTGATCATGCAGTCAATGACTCCTGAGGAACTCGAAAACCCGAAGTTACTCAACGCCTCACGGATTCGCCGAATAGCCCGAGGCTCGGGTACGAGCGAGACAGATGTTAAAGAATTACTAAAACAATATGAATTCATGAAAAAAATGATTAAAAAGATGATAAAAGGGCGGGGCCCAAAATTCGGCCCGTTTGCGAAGCTCATGAAACAATTGCCGAAGGGAATATCTAATAATGTCGAAACAAAGGGGGCTAGCGGAAAAAGTTCTTAAGCGAGGGCGTGTAGTTAGATTTGTTGGGAGAGCCTATTACTTAGGGTGTTACCATGGCTAAAAGATCGAAAGGTTATCGAAGCAAAAGCAGAAGAAAGCTCACCAAACATGTCCGTGAGCGCGGACTTTCGCCCGTGAGCCGAGTGATACAAGAGCTTGGGCCTGGCAAGAAGGTTGCTATCATCCTTGACCCAAGCGTCGCGAAGGGGCAACCCCACCCACGGTACCATGGCAGGACTGGGGTTATTCAGGAACGTTGTGGACGAGCTTACGTGGTCGAAATCAAGGATGGGGGGTCCATCAAAAAGGTTATTTCCCGCCCAGAACACCTTAGAACGGTGGGGGCAAGATGATAGGAAAGGAGGTAACGGGTGAAAAACCCGTGCCATTGACTAAAGTGCTTGAAATCCTCGAAAAACAGAAAAAGCAGGGAGAGCTAGAGTACGGACAACGGCTCACCTACGATTATGCACAAAAATTTGCGAAGTTAGATGTCAAAAAAACAGAGGAACTGATCGGTGAGTTGCTCAAGCTCGAGAAGATAAGGGAACACCAAGCAATTGCACTCGTTGATCTGATGCCCGAAAGAAAAGAGGATGTGGAACTCATTTTCGCAAAAGAACGAACGAGGCTTGAAGGAGAAGACATCAAGAAAATTTTAGAGATAATAAACAAGTACAGGAAGTAGTTCCCAGCTAATTGGAGGCACGTGTTCTTGGTCGATAAGAAATATGAAGACCGGGGCATAGTAGTGGATTTCCTGCCTGATGGGAACCCGGGCGATCCTAGACCAATTCATCTGCGTGAGCCCATAGCTCAGATTCTTGGCGACACGTTTTTCACCCTGCTTGAAATCGTCCCCATAACAGGAGTAACATTTACCCCTCACGAACGCGTTTTTATAGGCAAGGGCGGGCGAGACAAAGTCGAACGAATCAAACGCCGCGTGGGTTACGAGGAGCTCACAGCTGCGGCAAAAGCAGAGCTGCCGGTCGCCATAGAGGGACTGATCAACGATGCCCCAGAACGATTCATAGAGTTCTTCAATCGCGCCGCGCCTCTGACCACGCGCTTCCACCAACTCGAACTCATCCCGGGGATAGGGAAGAAACTTATGTGGGCGGTCATCGAAGAGCGGAAGAAGGGCCTCTTCGCGGACTTCGAAGATTTAAATAAAAGGGTAAAGGGGTTGACCAACCCGAAAGGCCTGATTGCGAAACGGATAATCATGGAGTTAGAGGGCTCCGACAAATACCGCGTCTTCGTGCGCCCACCATCTAGAAGGGCTTCCGTCGAGGGCGAGGCACCTTAGCTATCAGGTAGCTAACGAATGCTATCACCGGAATTATCTCGAGGCGTCCGACTAGCATTTGAACTGTCATGCTTATCTTCCCTGCCAGGGGCATCGCTGCTGAAGTTATCCCCACAGATAAGCCAACGTTCCCTTGAGCTGAGGCCGACTCAAATACCGAATTAATGGCTGGGTTGCCCACTGCCATCAGCACTATTGCACCGCTTATCAGCACGATAATGTAGAGAAATGCGTAAATGGCGGTTTCCATCATCTCCTGTTCGCTGTAAATCCTACCCGATATTTTCATCGGCACAACTGCCCGCTCGGGGAGAAAGCTTCGCTTAATCATCCAGTGGACAGCCTTAACGATAATCACGGTTCGGATGAGCTTGATCGCACTCGAGGTTGAACCATACCCGCCACCTACAACCATGAGGATTGTGAGCAGGCCCTTCTGGGGATCCCCCCACATTGAGAGGGTGGCCGTGGAGAAGCCCGTTCCCGTCAGGGCAGAGGAAGATTGAAATAGCGCGTCCTGTAACCCCACGCTCCACACAAGCAAAAGCGTAGCCAGCGCTATCAGCGCGAGCATCAGCCGAACCTCGATGTTTTGGAAGAGTTCCCGCCAGTGCCCTGACATGACCCTTCGGTGGATTGCGAAGCTGACTGCACCAGCCATCATTATCAAAATTGTAACTGCAAGCACCGGGGAGCCGTATTCAGCGAAACTCGCATTACGTACGCTGAATCCGCCGGTGGCGATTCCCGTCATCGAGTGGTTAACTGCCTCAAACAGCGACATGTTGGGTGCCCCTGTGAAGTACAACCCGACGATGCCGAGAAGCGTGAGCAACAAATATATTTTCCATAGAGAACGAGCAGTTTCCCGAATGCTTGGCTCGATACGATCGGCTCGCGCCTCAGCAACGTACATTTTCCGAGCTGCTTTCCCCGCACCGATGAGGGCTGCTAAGAAGAGAACAATCACACCCATGCCACCCACCCACTCGGTCAGGCTACGCCAGAAAAGGATGGTGGGTGAAACTGCTTCGACATTAGAAATCATTGTTAGTCCCGTGGCCGTGAAACCAGACATGCTCTCAAAGTAAGCGTCCTCTACTAGCATGTTGTTGCCGAAGATATAGGGTATCGAGCCGAATGCCGAGAAGATGATCCAACCTAAAGCGACAAGCACCATTGCCTTGCCTAAGGTTATATCAATAGGCTGAAAACGCCGCCTAAGGAAAAACCCTAGCACGAAGACGATGACCGCTGGGGCTATGAAATATGGGAGCAAGTGGGTTTCGTTGGTTAGAAACGCCACTGGAACCGGCGCCAACATCACCGCGCCTAGGGCGATCAGAATGAACCCTATGAAATGTAGCATCGTGCAACCTCCGACGGTATACCCTTGCCGAAAGTGTATAAAGGATTTGCTAAGTTAAGACCTAAACTGTAGGTTTGAACTTGAAACTCATGCTTAATTTTGGTAGGTGCAGGAAACCCGACGCACTACGCACGAAATCCTCGAAAATCTCCAAATACAAAGAAACTTAAAAGCAGGTGAGATTAGACATTTTCTCCAGAGAATTCCTGAAGTACCTCAACCAACGCAGTGTCGAAACCCTTTTCATCTTCGGGTCTAAACTTCCGTGAGAGCCTCTCCCGCACGCTTTTGACGAGTTCTACAACTTGTTCCTGTTTGTATTCCCCATTCACCACGCGGTTAATCACTGATAGCTCTCCTCCGGCCTCAAGGGCCGTAACCATGCCCCGCAGCGCCAGCAGGTAGCCTCGCCCGAACTCATCGTTGAAGTCAACTTTGCTCTTCATTTGCTCGAGCCATTCCTTAGCCTTTTTTGTATCCCTTTCCCTGAGGGTCTGTACGAAAGATTTCAGGTCCAATTCCATGTGACCACCTAGATTTTAACCAAAAGTTAAGAAACCCCTGAGGCTATAACGGTTTCCGACACAGCACAAAAACTCATCGTGAAAAAAGCGCGGGCTGATAACCATTAAGCATATGCCACACGAGGCATTTCTCGTGGCAGAGGCTGTCGAGAGTGCTGCAAGAGTGGCTTACCTCACTCGCGGATTGTTTCCAAAACGCTGAGGGCACTCCATATCGTCGTTCGGGTGTGGATGGGCATATTCGGGTCATTACTTATCTCGTCAAGTATCATTGTCGCAGAAGAAGCCTTGAGCACTGAATCGCCCTCCTTTTTCAACAGGGCATTCTTAGCTTCGTTTGCAGCTCTTCGAATGTTACGGGGGACTGAAGTGTCCTCTGCCACGCGCGCCATAATTTCCGCCACCTGCCTTAGCTTGACCTCTGAGGACACGATTATCACCCGTTCGCATATCCAATCCACTTAATTTTAAGGAGGGGGCCTCATAAAGAGTTTGGGGTCAAATGCAAGACGAAAGGATAGCTAAAATGACGGAAATGCTCCTCGGCGGGGGGAAAATGCTTTCGGTGCACTGCGGCACCTGCAAGGGGCCCCTCTTCGAGTTTAAGGGGAAAGTTATCTGCCCAGTCTGTGGCGAGAGAACCGAAGCCGCGAAAGCTGAAGCTAAGCCCAAAGCTGCTCCCACCGAGAAAGTTGAAGGCATCCTAAGTGCCAAGCTAAATGTGCTCGCTACTCAGCTCGAAAAGGAAACTGACCACGTCAAGACCTTAGAACTGCTCGATCGTATTAAATCTATCCTTGAAGTACTCGAAAAGTTGAAGGAGAGGTGAAAACTTGCGAAAGGATGAAATTCTCACGGCGTTAAGAGAGGCCGGAGTCGCGCTCACCATCGAGGAGCTCTCTCAGCAAACTGGGATCGACATCGCCCACCTACGGGTCGATCTCTTCAGACTGGCTGAGGAGGGAAAGGTCGAGCGCCGACAGCGGGAAAACAAGCCCACTTGGACGATAAAGGTGAGTACAGCCCTAGATCGGCGCTACGAGAAGCTCTCTAAAAAATATGTTCCGTGATCTGGTTGCTCTGGCTCGACCTCGCTAAAATCCTCCTGGCCGGTGTCGTGCTTGGCCTCGTAGTCGGTAAGCTCGTTGTGTTGAGGCCCTCCTACCTCGAGCGAATACGTCCACGCTATTGGCTACCCATCGCGCGCCGAATGCGAAGGCGGGAGTCGATTAGGCTTATCTCAATTGCACTTGCATTTACCGCTGCGGCGCTCGTCGTGGCGACCATAGTGGGGAATCTCCTTTATGGGGCTGGGGTGGAGCTGTACTCGAGGGATGAGTACCCCTTCACGGCGCTCCAAGAACAGTATCCGTTGCTGTTGCTCGTGATGGTTAACTTGCTGCCGATTTTTGAGGAGTGGATATTCAGGGGGATTCTACTCGAGGAAGTGGCACGGCGGACTCGCTCGAAATGGATCGGGGTGATGGTCTCGGCCCTCATCTTCGCCGCGTTTCACCTCTCAAATCCTGGTACTTATCCCGCGTTCGCGATACCTTTGCTCGGGGCGGGGCTCCTGCTCGGGACCTGTTATCTGGTAAGTGGACTGGCTGGAGCGATTATAGCCCACAACGCTTACAATTCAATTTTAGTGGTTCTCTGGGCCATAGGTGTATGAACTTTTATGGCCGCTGTAATGCGATGATTGCCTGCCCGACAGAGATGCCACCATCACCCGGGGGCAGAAGCTCGTGTTGGACAAATCTCAACCCAGCTTTCTCGACTTCCTCGCGCACAGCTGCGGTGATTGCTCTGTTATAGAAAACTCCACCTGACCCTCCAACGACTTCAATCCCCTTAGAGGAAGCTGCGTCGATAGCGACTGAAGCCAACCCCTGAGCGATAGCTCGTTGAGCCGCAGCCGCGATGTGTCTGCGGGAAACTCGTGCTCGAAGGGCATCGAGTACGTCCACAAGCAACCGAGATGTGTTGACGACCATCATCCCGTCGACCTTTTCGATCACGGGTTCTATCCTTGCTTCCTCTGTGTCTCCCTTGTTCGCGGCCGCCTCGAGTTTGATCGCTGGCTCGCCCTCGTATGTCCGTTCGTCGCAAATTCCGAGCAGGCAGGCGATGGCATCGAGCACCCTACCGCAACTGCTCGTTTGGAACACGTTCAAATCGCGCTCGAGTTGGCGAATGACGATATCTACCTCTCGCTTCCCGCGTCTGAAGCTACTCGCGCAGAACTCGTCCAGAACCCGCTCAAGCGCCTCACGCCCGAGCTGCTGCCAGAGGATGCCTGCAACCATGCGTGCTGGAAATATCGCCGCCAAGTCACCCCCCGGCATACGCTGACTCATTAGCCCGCCCACACGTTTGAACGAACTCAAATCGGCCAACATGACTTCGCCACCCCATATCGTGCCATCTGGACCATATCCAACACCATCTGCGGCGATGCCGACGAACTCGCTTAGACCACATTCTGCCATCAGGGTTACAAGGTGAGCGTGATGATGTTGGACAGAAAAGGTTCTCGCTCCGAGCTTCCTTGCCATCCGCGGTGCAATCCTTGTCGTTGCATAGTTGGGGTGTAAATCGTGGACAACTATGTCAACTGAGTCCAAGTTTAACAAGCGCATAAGCCTCTCAACAGCTGATTGCATATATTTGAGGGTTTCCACTTTTGTGGTGTCGCCTATATGTTGACTGGGGAAGCACCGGTCGCCCGTCAGAACCGAGCAAGTCACATTGAGCTCCGCTCCCACTGCGAGCACTTTTTTATCACTCGTGAAAGTGAGCTTCACGGGCTCCGGCACGTAACCTCGCGAACGCCTCAAGAATGCTGGCTTCCCATCGACCTCCTTGATCACCGAATCATCACATCGGTTGACGATTAGCCGATCATGAAGTAGGAAGTAATCGACGCCCCCACGCAGCTTCCTGAAGGCTTCGGTATTATCTATTATCATCGGCAACCCAGCGACATTTGCGCTCGTCATGACGTAGGCCGGGTCCTTGCCGTAGCTCAGAATGAGGTGATGAATTCCCGAGTAAGGAAGCATCACGCCTACCGAGTCCAAGCCGGGTGCCACGAACTCTGAAAGCATGTAGTCGTTAGAGCGTTGGAGCACAACTATCGGCCGCCGAAAGGATGTCAGCGACTCAACTTCGGCTTTACCGACCTCTGCAAAAGTTCGGATTGTCCTAATATCTCTGGACATTACCGCAAATGGTTGCTGAAAGCGGTTGAATGCCCTCCGCATGCGTGTGAGTACCCCATCCTCGGTCGTTTTCGATGCTATGTGAATTCCCCCTAATCCCTTGATGGCGACCACGCTGCCCCCATCGAGCAGACGCGCTACCTCACGCAGCGGTTCGGACACATCAATGGGATTACCTTCTGCATCGTAGAGCTTCATCCGGGGGCCGCAGATAGAACAACACGTTGGTTCTGCATGGTATCGTCGGTCGGGTGGGTCTTGATACTCACGAAGGCAATCGGTGCAGAGGGGGAAAGCCTTCATTGAAGTTCGGGGGCGGTCGTAGGGAAGCTTCTCGATTATAGTGAAGCGAGGACCACAGTTGACGCAGGTGATGAAAGGATAATTATAGCGCCGGTCGCTTGGGTCGAGCATCTCGTGTAAGCAACCGTCGCAGAGCGCGAGGTCGGGTGGCACTACCGAAGGAAGCCCCAAGCCGGTCGTTTCACTCGGCACTACCCTAAAAATAGCGAATTCGTTGGTTGGATTCTTCCACGCAACTCGGATGTCATCAATTCGCGCGAGCGGCGGTTGTTCGGGACACAGCGAGTTGACAAATTTTTCGATTGCTCTTTTATCACCCTCGACTACCACCTGCACTCCCGCGTCGCCCATGTTTCGGGCGAAGCCGGTGAGCCCGTGGTGAGCAGCAAGTCGATAGATGAACGGTCTGAATCCTACACCCTGCACTAGGCCAGTAACTGCTATTTCAGCACGGGCGCGCAAATCCCCACCCAATTTTAAACACATCAGGCCTCAGTTTTAAAAACTCGCCTAACTGATGCCCAGCCTCTTCCACTCTTCATCTACCGTCCGCTGGATTCCCGCGATTTCCTCATCAGTGAGATGCCTAAATCTCCTCTGCATTTTCAAGTAATCTGCAACCGGCCTTCGCTTGGGTGGCTTAAAAGTGAGCTTAAACACGCCATTCTCGATCTCATAGAGATTCCACATTCCTGTCAACACCGCAAGCTTGGCGATCTCGATCGTCTTGCTGGAATCAATCCTCCATCCTGGACCACACGGGCAATGGACGTGAATATAGGTTGGTCCTTCAATCGAGGCCGCTTTCTTTACTTTTTTGATGTAATCGAGTGGGTAGCCAACTGAAGCAGTCGCAACGTAAGGAGCACGATGGGCCGCGATTATTGCTGGCATATCTTTTTTCGGGAGATCCTCGCCTCGCTTCACCTTGCCTACGGGTGTTGTAGTTGTCCATGCGCTGTAGGGCGTTGCTCCACTTCGCTGAATCCCTGTATTGTGAACCACGATCCCGTCAGCGATAAAGTTGTGTTCACCTTCAACCCTCAAATCCAAAGTGGGTTCTTTCCCAACTAGTTTGATTTTTTCTATTTTTTCCATCTCGAAATGTCCATTTTCTATCAAGAAGTTTTGATACTTGTACTGAGATGGATATTTCTTTACATTCCACTTCTTCCTTTTGCTGAAACATATGTACCCAAACGCCGTATCTTTTAGCAATCTTCTGTGCACACATTTTCTACCTTTTTTCCTTTCCTGCCAATGGATCTTCCCCACTCTGTATCCCATGGTTTGCAAAAGTAATCTCAAACGTTGAAGTAACTCATGGCTTGCAGAGACGTATCTAAAGCTGTTGCCGTTTTTATAACCATCCGAAAGCATGAGCCCTTCAATGAACGCCTCTTTTTCTTCTTTTGAGAGGGTAAAGATCCAAGGTGGTATTGTTTTATTTTTAGCTCCCGAACCAAAGCCTAAAAAGTGGATAAATCTCGCAAGATTAACCGAGTTCATATAAATGTACATATCATTGGTTCTCACTCCGTTACCAAAAAGAACATGTTGAAGTTTAACCAAACTTCTCCTTTCATTCGATCCTTTAGGCAAGGCAAAGCCGACCTCGCCTCTCCCGGGCCTTACCCATCCATCTCCGACCCATATGCCAAGATATTTCATGAAAGCTGGAGATGAATGCTTTGGTAAATTAACTTCGTTTAGATGTGTTACTTTGCCTCCCTTTTGTATGGGATTGAATCTAAATTTGAAAGATTTTCCACCATTTAGATTTTTCAGTACTACTATCCTATCTCTGACCTTGAGTTCACATAGAGTTTTCCAAACGAGTTTGTTTTTCCTCCCTCTACCGTTCCTTTTCAACACAAGGAAAGGATGGTTAGGCGTGGCACTTATGGTATGATGCAAGGTTTCAATTTCAAATACTTCCCGTGCTCCGTTGTCGAATATGCCTATGCATCTTTTCAAAACTGGTTGATGGGTTTTCAAGTCGAATGTATATATCTCGTCACCTTCTTTTACTTCTGTTATTTTCTTGAGACCATCTTTTGTCATTATGAGTGAAGAGGTGCTCAAACAATTCATGTAAGCCTCGTTGTCAGTACAAATGTATAGCACATTGTGGTTGCGCTCGACCATCCCAGAAAGAGCTTGAAGCCCGATGTCTACCGTGCCTCCATCGCCGCCTATCGCCACGACCTTGATACCACGTTTACCCAAGCTTTTCAAACCAGCTTCAACTCCAGAAGCGACTGCAGCGGCGTTCTCAAAAGCAACATGTATCCAAGGCACTCGCCAAGCGGTTTCTGGATATGGTGTGGTCACAACCTCCATGCAACCAGTTGGGGCGCAAACGATAGTGTTTTTACCAAGAGCTTTTAGTGCGTACCTCACCGCAAGGATGCTGCCACATCCTGGGCATGCGCGGTGTCCAGGCGCAAGCAATTCTTCTTCTGAAAATTGTTTCATGGTTTTAACCCCACCATAGTTTCTCTCAATCCTAGCCAGCGGACAGTTTTTTTGACTTCACCGATTTTTGCTGCTTCCATCGCTGCTTTGGTCGCTTCCCTAATTTGAAGTGATGAAACATCACGTCCCCCAAGACCACAGATGAAATTCAACAGAAGCGGAGACTTTCTAGAATTTACAAACGTCCCAGAAAGGTCCGAAAAAAGTGCTCCAGTGGAACCGGGCGAGAAATCTTTTTCGAGCACAGCTATGGCCTTGGCATGGGCAAGCGAGTCCACCAACTCTTTCTCTGGAAAAGGCCTGAATGCTCGCACCTTCACGAGTCCAACTCGCTCATCGTGGCCGCGGTACTCATCAATCACCTCTTTAACGCTGCCGCTCAACGAACCCATTGTGAGCAAAATTACGTCGGCATCATCACTTCGATAACACTCTATGAGGTCACTTTTCCTTCCGAATTGTCTACCGAATGCTTGTCCAACTTCAATTATTTTTTCCTTCGATTTGAGTACAGCTTCTTGCAACATATATCTGAATTCCTCATAGTACTCTGGTACCCCAACTGCACCCATCGTGATTGGCTTCTCTGGATCGAGGAGATAAGGATACTTGTAGGGGGGCAGGAATTTATCGACTTCAGCCTGCTCAGGAATCTCCACTGGCTCGGCCGTGTGTGAGAGGATATATCCATCGAAACAGACCATCACTGGAAGCAAGGACTCTTCAGCGATGCGAAATGCCTGAATCGTCGAGTCGAGAACCTCTTGATTATTCTCGCAATAAAGCTGTATCCAACCGCAATCGCGCACAGCTACTGAGTCTTGTTGGTCGCACCAAATGCTGAGAGGTGCAGAGAGCGAGCGATTTGCGTTCGCCATGACAATAGGTAGCCGCATACCGGAAGCGACGAACAATATCTCGCTCATGAGCATTAGTCCCTGAGAGGAAGTCGCAGTGAATGTCCTCGCCCCTACAGCCGCAGAACCTAAGCAAGCACTTAGTGCACTGTGTTCTGATTCCACTTTGATGTATTCTGCGTCCAGCTCACCATCAGCCACGAATTCGGCAAGTCTCTCTACGATAATCGTCTGCGGGGTTATTGGGTAAGCTGAGATGACCTTGACGCGCGCAAGCTTTGCAGCGATGGCAGCGGCTTCGTCGCCAGTGACAAGTTGCTTCATTTTTGTCCCTCCTCAACCATCACTATCGCTTTGACTGGGCACTCATTGGCACAGATACCACAGCCCTTACAATATCGGTAGTCAATAACGACAGGCTTGCCCTTGGTGATTGCTGGTTCAGGACAATAAAGCCAGCACAGCCCACATCCATTGCATTTTTCAGCATCGACCACTGGTTTGAGACTCCGCCAACTGCCAGTTTCATTTTGCTCACTATTCCCCGGTTTAAGGATAATCGTGCTAGGGGGCAATTTCATGTTATCACCTTTGTTTGTTCATACGCTGCTTTTATCGCGGCAATGTTTTTGTCCGCAAGTTTGCCGGAAAAGCGCCCTTTGGTCACATTTATGAGCGAGTCCAAGGACACGAGCTTAGTCGCCTTCGCAAAAGCTCCCAGCATAGCCGTGTTTGTTATCGGCACTCCTAGCATCTCCTTCGCTATTGAAGTGGCATCGACAAAAGCGGTTTTAGCATGGGAAAATTGCGCATTTTTTTTAGAGTTGAGCACTATTAGTCCATCATGCTTTATGCCAGAAGCGACGCTCACAACTTCTAGCAGTGAAGGGTCTAGTACCACCACATAGTCAGGTTCGTAAATTTGCGTGCGGATACGAATTGGCCTGCTATCGATTCGCGTGAACGCGAGCACAGGCGCCCCCCTCCTCTCGGCGCCGAAAAATGGGAGAGCTTGGCTATATTTACCTTCCGCAAAAGCCGCCTCGGCAAGCAACCTAGCCGCGGTCACTGCTCCTTGCCCACCGCGACCATGAAATCTTATCTCTATCATGCCATTCATGGAAATTTCACTCCGACTCTATAAGGATTTTTTTACTATAATTTAACACTTTCGCGTAAGGGTCTGTAGGAGCTAGGGAACGCCTGAGTAAATTTCATTCATCGAGCGGTCTGCAAGCCCGAAATGGCAAGGTCGAGAGAAAGATGGAACAGCCGGCGCGAACTTTTAATCACCCAAAATGGTTATAGCTTGCAATTCTGAATAATGCATGGTTGAGAAAATGGGTAAGAAATGGGGCCACTATCGTGCGGGAGGACGAAGTCAGCCAGTCTCTTGTGTCTATTGCGGGCGAATGGTGCCTAGAATAAAAGCCGTATCAGTGAGGAAGGGTTTCAGGGTTGACCCCAGAATTCCCGGTATCGATCGGAGGCGCGTTTTTACTCCCAGCTTCAAAGGTTACGCTTGCATTTCCTGCGCCAAGCACCGCGGCCTAGTTTAATTGCTTTAACTATTTCACGAATTTTTGCTACCCTATCTTTTGCGTGCTCAACGATGGTCCCGGTTACAATAATATCTGCACCGGCTTTCACGCGCTCGCCAGCCGCTTTTGGTGTTTTTATCCCGCCCCCCACGATGAGCGTCGCCTGCGTTGCCTTCCGCACCGCTCGCACCATGTTTGTCGGCACTGGTATAGGTGCCCCTGAACCAGCCTCGAGGTAGACGAACCTCATTCCCAGATATTGCGCCGTGAGCGCGTATGCCGCGGCCAGCTCAGGTTTGGCGCGAGGGAGTAGGTCTGCCTTCCCGACCCGCCCGACCGCCTGACCAGGTTCGACCAATAAATATGCCATAGGCAAGGTTTCCAACTTGAATTGCTTGACGAGCGGCGCCCCGCGCTTTTGTGCACCAGTAATAAAATAGGGGTCACGGGAGTTGAGCATGCTCATGAAAAAGATTGCATCCGCATGCCGGCTTACTCCTGCTTCGCTTGCAGGAAAAAGGATAACAGGAAGTTTTATGGCTTTTTTTATCTCCACCACAGTTCGGTCGAGGAGACTGCCACCTGCGAGAGTAGAGCCACCAACCATGATGCCGTCACTTCCCGCAAATGCAGCATCGGAAGCTATTTGCGCAGCGACTCTCGGTACCTGTTTTGCTGGGTCTATAAGCGTTAAGTGAGCCGCGCCATCTCGAGCTATGGCCCGTTTCAACCGCTCCTCTACCTTCATCCTCGTGGCTCCCTCGATTTCGACCTCAGCCCGCCGTAGCCGCACTTCCTGCACTTGGTTGCCTTCCAAGGGTTGTGGGCGTTGCACCGCATACATATCTTCACGTTAAATAGGCGCCGCTCAGCAGCTTCAAACTTCACCATAATATCATCTCCCTCCTTCAACCTTCCTGAAAACCTCGGGCAACTTGTCAAGCAAGTCCGATGCCACGAATTCATTACCCTTCTCCCGGAGGCAGAGGTCTCCTGCTTGTCCGCATGCCCAAGCTCCAGCGACCGTAGCCTTGAAAGGCTCTACTCCTTGCGCCAAGAAGGTGCCCACAATTCCCGCAAGTACGTCACCTGTACCTCCCACTGTCATTCCGGGGTTGCCCGTGTAATTGAGTTTCACTTCCCCAGCGGGCGAGGCGATGATATCAACCCACGCTTTCAACAGCACGGTGCAGCCTAACTCCTTTGCGGCGGCCTTGACCTGCTGGGCCCGCCCGTTGATATCAGCTGGAAGATCCACGCCCGTTAGTAATTCGAACTCACGTGCATGTGGCGTCAGGACCCAATGCATCCCTTGAGGTAAACTCCGCTCTGATGCCAGCGCCTTCAGCCCATCCGCGTCGAACAGCGCAGGCAGGTTCGGGTGCGCCTCCTTGAGCGCTCGCGAGAGTTCAATTACGGCGTCACGCGTCTTCGCAAGCGTGCCCAACCCTGGCCCCACAACTACGGCCGTTGAGAGTTTGAATTCATTCCGCAATTCAGAAAGTGCGGTGGGCTCTAGGTCGCGGCAGGGGAGTTTGATGGTGATGAGGTCTGGCGAGAACGAATTTATCGTCCAAGCTGCTTTTTCAGGCGCAGCGATGATCGCGAGGTCAACACCGGAACGTAACGCGGCTAGGCCAACGAGCGCTGGAGCTCCAACGTAACGCGAACCCCCTCCGACGACGAGCAACCGCCCATAGTCACCTTTGTGTGCTCCCCGCCTTCGTTTCGGTAAAACTGCCGACACATCCTTTTTTCCAACACGCATTTTAGGATTTACCACAGGTGCACCTCTGAAGGAAGAAGCGCTGCTGGATATAAAAACTTAGTTAGCTTGCCATGTTGAGCTGCCGCAATTATTTAAATATATACCATTTGAGTAAACCTATGAAGTGAGAGTTTGCCAAAACAAACATGGACGAAAAATCTTCAGGGAACCCTTCGCGAGGTCGAGAGCAAATGCTAATGCTGAAGCCACATTTCAGCACCAACCCTCAAGGACATCTTGTGATTGGGGGCGCCGATGCGGTCGAACTCGCCGAGCGATTTGGGACCCCTTTATACGTGGTCGATGAGCAACGAATGCGCGAGAATTACAGGCGCGTCTACCACGCCTTTGCCGAACGATGGCCAAGCGTATTTGTCTGCTATGCCCTCAAGGCTAACTCCAACTTGGCGATTTGCAAAATCATGCAGAGCGAGAATGCGGGTGCGGAGGTTAGCTCCGGCAATGAACTCCGAAACGCCCTGAATGTTGGCGTTCCTGGTGAGAGGGCAATCTTTAACGGCAACCACAAATCACCTCCGGAGCTCGAGTACGCGATAACCAACAATGTTCTAATAAACGTCGACAGTTTTCAAGAACTTAATGTGGTTGAAAGCATCGCCTCACGGATTGGGAAAAAGGCAAGGATAGGGTTTAGGGTGAACCCCGACGTGGAGACACCGACTCACCCATACATAGCCACGGGACTCCGGGAGAGCAAATTTGGGTTTGATGTTGCGAGTGGGCAGGCGCTTGAGGCGTACAAACTCGCGTCAAAAATGACGAACGTCGAGGTTGTCGCCATCCATGCTCATATCGGCTCTCAAATCCTCGATGTCGGGCCCTTCGAGGAGGAGGCCGAGAAACTCATGGCTCTAGTAGTCGAGATTAAAAAAAGTTTTAATATTAACCTTCAATTCGTCGATTTCGGAGGCGGTATCGGCGTCCCCTATAAACCAGATGACCCAGAGCTCAAACCCGAGCAAGTGGCAGAACGCATAGTGACTGTGGTCAAGCGGGTCGTCGAAGAAAAGAATCTCACAAAACCGACAATTGTCTTTGAACCGGGGCGGAGCATAATCGCCGACGCAAGTGTGTTGCTGGCGCGTGTCGGCTACACCAAGGAGCGACCCGGGATGCCAACATGGGTGGCGGTCGACGCAGGGATGAACGCGCTGATTAGGCCGGCCCTCTACGGCGCCTATCACCATATTGAACTAGCGAACAAAATCCTAGAAAAAAATGAGAAACTCTTCAATGTCGCTGGCCCCCTTTGTGAGTCTGGCGATTTCTTGGGTAAGGAACGCAAGTTGCCTGCCACCGAACCCGGAGATCTGGCTGTGATTTTCGATGTTGGAGCCTACGGCTTAGCGGTGTCGAACCAGCATACCGCTCAGCCCCGCCCGGCGATGGTCTTGGTCAACCGTGGCAAGGCCGAGATCGTCCGAAAGCGGGAAAGTTATGAAGACCTGACTCGCCTCGACCAAATCCCCGGGTGGCTGAAGTGAGTCGAATTGTAGTCAAGTTTGGAGGAACCAGCATAGTGAATGGCGAACGCATACGCTTAGGGGCAAAAGCCGTCTATCGAGAGTACAAGAAGGGTACCGAAGTGGCAGTGGTTGTGTCCGCAATGGGGCACACAACCGATGAGCTAATTAAAGCGGCAAAAGCGGGCACTGATGGCGGGGTGGACGCCCGAGAACTCGATGATATCATGGCAATGGGGGAGCAAACGAGTGCTCGAGTATTCGCTGCAGCGTTGCGTAGCCTTGGGGCGGATGCAAGGTATATTGACCCCAAGCAACGTGAGTGGCCGGTAGTGACTGACAGCAACTTTGGCTCGGCTAACGTGAATCTGGTCGAGACGAGGATGCGAGTCCAAAAGTTCATTTTGCCTTTGGTGAAAAAGCGTGTGATTCCGGTAATGTGCGGTTTTTTGGGCAAAGATAAGCAAGGCAATATAACAACAATCGGACGTGGAGGCAGCGATATAACGGGTTTCCTTGTGGGAGAATGCTTAGACGCGAATGAGGTGATTATAGTCACCGATGCCGAGGGGGTTATGACCGCTGATCCCAACAAAATCAAGAGAGCACAGTTAATAAAGCGCATCTCAGTAGAAGAAATGCGTGACCTAGCGCGCTTTGGGGCGCAGGTAATGCATCCCCGAGCTATGAGTTATAAAAATCCCCACATAAACGCTAAGGTTATACACTTCCGCTACGGTAATTTATCTGTTCGGGGCACAACTATCGTGGGACCAAAGGAGGTCGAATCTGTGAGCGTTCGAGCGTACGAAAAACCGCTTGCGATGCTGACGATAGTCGGAAAAGAAATGCAGACCACGCCAGGGATACTTGTAAAGTCCGCAACCCCCCTAACTAGAGCGGGCATAAACATCTTCGGCATCTCGATCGGCCCAAGGTCTTTCTCGATCTACGTTATGGAGGAAGATTCCAGCCGAGCACTTGAGCTGCTGCACAAAAGCATAATTCTAAACAGAAAGATGAAATCAGTGACGAGCGAGAACAACATCGCATTGCTCATAGCGGAAAGTGAACGCTTCATCTACACGCCGGGTGCTATAACCAAATTGTCGGAACCTCTCGCGCGAGCTCGGATAAATGTCATTGAAATCTTCTCGAGCCGGGCGTCGATTAGCTTCTTCGTCAACTGGGACGACCGGAAGAAAGCCCTGCGGCTGCTCAAGCAGTCTATGAAGGAGGTTAAATGATGTTCGAGGGCGCCCTGACTGCGATGGTCACGCCCTTCGACAACGATGGAAAAATCGACGAGGAAGGGCTTCGCGAAAATGTGAAATTTCAAATCAAAAGTGGCATCCATGGGCTAGTGCCGGTTGGGACAACAGGCGAATGCGCAACGCTTTCCTATGAAGAACACAACCACGTTGTCGAAATCGTTGTCGATGCGGCGAAGAGAAAAGTGCCCGTGCTGGCTGGCACTGGGAGCAACAGCACATGGGAGGCAATCATGCTCACGAAACACGCAAAGGAAGTGGGCGCGGACGGAGCGCTACTCGTGGTGCCCTATTATAACAAGCCAACGCAAGCCGGCCTTTACCAGCACTACAAGCGGCTCGCAGAGGAGGTCGACTTACCCCAAGTGATTTACAACATCCCCTCGCGCACGGGCGTCAACATGCAGCCTGAGACAATGGCGAAACTGGCCAAGCTGAATAACATCGTGGGAGTAAAGGAGGCAAGCGGAGACCTAGAGCAAATCGTGCGGATAATTGGGTTGACTCGCGGCGAAAATTTCATTGTGATCTCTGGCGATGATTCACTGACTCTCGAAATTATGAAACGGGGAGGAGTCGGCGTCATCTCGGTTACATCAAACCTCGTGCCTGATAAGGTGGTTAAGATTGTAGACTCTTTTCGGTCCGGTGATATTGAGACAGCAAAACGGATTAACGACGAATTAGCACCGCTGTTCAAGGCGTTGTTCATCGAGACCAACCCAGGGCCCGTCAAGATGGCCATGAACTTGATAGGGATGGCCGCTGGAGGGCTCAGGCTCCCATTAGTCGAGCTCGAGCCGGAGAACCGGAAAAAATTGCGCAAGGTTCTAGTCGACATGGGATTGATGAAATGATTCGAGTTGCCGTCTGCGGTGCTTGCGGGCGAATGGGCAGGCTAATCGTTCACCAAGTCGCGAAACAAGCGGACATGGAGTTAGTTGCGGCCATCGATGCCCATGGTACCCCAAGCGCAGGAGAGGACGCCGGGAAACTCGCCGGCGTGGGTGAACTCGGCGTAAAGATCGTTGGCGCAGACAAACTGGCTGAGACGCTGAAGAGATTAAACCCAGATGTCTTAGTGGACTTCACCACAGCAGATGCCACAGTTCAGAACGTCAAAACTGCATCCCAAACGGGCGTTTCTGTGGTTGTGGGTACTACCGGGTTCACAGCCGAACAGCGGGTTGAAATGGAGGAAGCCGTGAAAAAGGGAAAAATCCGGGCAATCATCTCACCAAACATGTCGATCGGCGTGAATGTATTTTTCAAATCGGCAAAGGAAACTGCAAGGATGTTGGGCAGCGATTACGGAGTAGAGATTGTTGAAGCGCATCACGTGCACAAGCGCGACGCACCCAGCGGAACCGCGCGGAGGATTGCGCATATCATCGCGAGGGAATTCAACTGGAGCGAAGATAAAATCAAAATTAAATCGATTAGAGAAGGCGAAATTGTCGGTGAACACACGGTGATATTTTCCACACCGGAGGAGCGGGTCGAGATCATCCATCGTGCACAGAGTCGTGAGACGTTTGCTGCCGGGGCAATGAAGGCAATCCGCTACGTCGTGGAAAAAGGCAAGCCAGGCGTTGTAGAAGACATGCAGAATGTTTTGGGTTTATAGTCTATTGCGCTCATTTAGTGAAACGGGAGTACCTTGTCTAGCGTAATTCATTTTTGTAGGAGAGAAGAGGATTTTTATAACATAGGCGAAATCGCCATAGCTTATTCGATCAGAGACATGCTACGCCCCCGTTTGAAACCATTTACCTACACTCCGGGCGAGGTCAAAGAACTAGAAAAACCGCAACCCACCGAGTTTGTCGAGACAATCAACCGGCATGATATTTGCGTAATCGGGGGAGGAGGATTATACTCCAAATTTTTTCTCCCGATGGATGCTAAAGTTATCAAATCGATAGAAATACCGATTGTGCTCTATGGGATAGGCTACATCAGAAATCTCGGAGACAAGGAACTAACTCATGAACAAATAGAAAGCGTTCGATTATTGAACACATGCGCCAAGCTCACCTCCGTTCGGGACGAATACACCGGTAAATTTTTGAGAGATTTAGGAGTAAGCGACGTACACGTAACTGGTGATCCCGCAATTTTTCTCGATTCTGAAGAGACTAGCCAAGTTGTCCTAGATGATAGTAAAATAAAGATAGGTATAAACGTGGCTTGCCACTACTGGGCGCTATACCCTAAATATTTGTACACGACAATTGACGAGTACACCAAAGCTTGCGAATTTTTAATCAATCATCTAAACGCAGAAATCGTATATTTAGCACACCACCCCGATGAGCACCACGTTGTTGAGATAATGAGGAAGAAAAAATTGCCGCTCAAAGTGGTGGATACATCCCCCAACCCATACAAAATGAAATTCATTTACGGCAAACTGGATTTGGTCATTGGAATGATGATGCATTCCACAGTACTGGCGTTCGGAAGCGGAACCCCAATAGTAAATGTTGCCTACGACGCCAAAAATTACAATTTCATGGAGTTCATTGGTCAAAAAGATAAAGTAATAGATGTCAGAAACGCTAATCAGGAAAATATTAAGGAAGTCTCATTGCGTACTTTCGATGATTCGGAAAATATCAAGAAAGATTTCAGGGCTCTAAAGCGTAAACTGTGGGCACAACAAGAAGAGTTCCTAACAAAAATTAGCAAATTGCCAACCTAAAAATTAATCAAGATTGTAATCGCTATTTTTTTCTCAAAGAAGATGGTTTTCTTTGCTTATGGAAGGGGCAAGGTAACCCACGCCTACAGAATCTACACTTCTCGGGTTTAGGCGGAGCTGGAAGCGGCCCGACCATGTGTCCATACTTACGGCGGGGCATCTAGACACCAAAATCTTTTCACCTTGCCAAATTAAATAATCTTGAAAGTATAATATAGCGGGCGATAGAATGGCAAAAATCCCAGTTGCTGTCTTGGGCGCGACGGGCGAGGTTGGGCAGAAATTTGTAATCAACCTCCAGAGGCACCCGTGGTTCGAGCTCACGGCATTGTATGCATCGGAAAGGTCCGCTGACAAGACTTATGCGGACGCACTAAACTATGGAAAGGAAAATTCAAGATGGTTTTGTAAGGGGATGCCTAGCGAAAAAATTCTAGGCATGACAGTACGGAATCTTAGCAACGTGCACCCTGAAGAAAACAGCTTGTTCTTTTCAGCATTACCCTCGGAAACAGCACTAGAGGTCGAGGGAAAAATCGCAGGGGAAAAGCCAGTGGTCAGCACGGCTTCCGCATACCGTTATTTCGACGACAGCTTCGTATACCTGCCAGGTGTGAACGAGTTACATGCGGGCATCATAGATGTGCAACAAAAAGGCAGGGGTTGGAAGGGATTTGTCGTGCCTCAGCCTAACTGCACGACTATAGGTTTAGTAATGTCGTTGAAGCCTGTGCACGATGAGTTCGGACTTGAGCACGTGACGATGGCTTCGATGCAGTCCGTGTCCGGCGCGGGGTATGGTGCGGTCAGGAGCTGGGCCGAACAGCGAAAGGTACAGGGGTCCGACCTTCCGGCTGAGCTTGAGGAATTTTCCCAAGGTGTCTTCGAGGGTAACGTCATTCCGTACATTCACATGGAAGAAGAAAAAGTCAGAAAAGAAACGATGAAGCTCCTCGGAGAATTCAGCGCGGGTAAAATCAGACCCGCGGGATTCAAGATTGCATGCAAATGTAATCGCGTCCCGGTCCTCGACGGCCACACGGAGTCCGTTTTCATTGAGACCACGAAAGGATGCAGTATTGATGCGCTAAAAGAAGTTTGGAAAAGCTATCGGGGCGAACCGCATAAACTAGCATTACCTACAGCACCCAAGCAGCCGATAATAGTCATGGGGGAAATCGACAGGCCCCAGCCGAGGTTCGATGCAGCCATGGAAGGTGGCATGGTCGCAATCATCGGAGGAGTGGAAGCGAACGCTTTTGACAATGGCTTCCAGTACACCGTGCTCTCACACAACACCGAGCTCGGTGCAGCGAAGGGTGCGGTGCTAGCAGCTGAGTACCTTAACAAAATTGGGCTAATCAAATGAAAAACGTGGCATCCTAAAGGATAACCACGGTGTACCTATGCGGCAATTGAAAGCGAGCAATATTGTTACAGGCTATCTTAAGTGAGGCTAGCACAGGATAGTCAGCGACTTCTTAGGAGTGGACGAAATATTTTCTGTAATAGCTTGCGCTCGCGAACCTTCTTGTATATGAGAAAGGCGAATGTCACGGCAATCAATATCAAATAAAGCACCAATGGACTGGGCAGGGCCCCCACAATTCCGGCAAATACAAAGGTCCAGAAAATGCTGGAAATCACCGCACCGACAGCGATGGATGCGAGGATCGTCTTCTTCTTTATGTTTAGTATGTAAGCACAGAGGGCCGCCCAAGAGACGCCAACCAAAAATGTGAATCCAACCACACCGAGAGCAAAACCGAACTGTCCCGTTCGGCGCTCAAATTTTCGTATGTAACCGTCAATGTCTACCCTGAATCTTTTAGATTTAGCCGCCGCGTACCCCATAACACGGGAGATAATACGATTTTTGTAACGCATGCTATATCCAATAAATTCGAAAAACCCAAACCATACTGGCACGAGAGTCGCGTGGATGATACTAACAGCGATTGCGGTGTCAAAAGTCGACATTCCTTGGGCAAACGCGAACGGTATAGAGCCAAATGGGCCCAAGAGCAGAGTCAGCGCGACCAACCCGATAATAGACATAATCAACCCCTTATTGACTTCCTTAGGCAATCAAACCAGATAAGGTAGCGGGGAGTGGAAATTCCGAGAGAGGTTTTACGCCACTCTCTCTTGAACCACTGACCTCCGGGTCTCGCAGGAGCGCCAAACTCACGGCTTGACGCCTTATGAGCTTCGCCCGTGGTTTTCCACGACCGGCGGGCACTCCATGCTGCCGTAGGGGCAGAGTAGTTTTCCTACTGCTGCTCTACCCCGCTGCAGGTAGCTACCCCGCTACCGTGAATTCGTCTGATTTTTCGGGATAAATGATTTGTGTTTCTAAAAGCAGCAAGTGCAATGCCGAGATTTTTTATCAATACAAAAGAACCCACCGCCAACAAACAACCCAACTAAGTATCCTCTTTCAGCCGCGTCTAATTAGTGTATTCAATTTCTTTTGGCGGTACCCACATTCACCCGCCGAGGCTTTGGGTGGAGTTCTTTATAAAGAGAAAAACTCGCTACTGTTGGGGTCCTAGCTCAGCAGGTTTTAAGAATTTGCGCAGCAGGCCCCCCAGCACGGCGCCAACGCCGACAATGGCCACCAACATAAAAGCATAGAGAAACATGTCCCCATATAGCAGGAATAATACCTCTTCATGACTAGCCTGAGGAACTACGATATCAGAGACGCCTCGTGTGAAGAGGAGGAACATGTTCGCGAGGATAGGGCTGCAAATAATTAAAGTACCGTTCAACCCCCCAGCTCGAAATTGACTCCACCAGCCTCTGACCTCCCGAGCGAGCAAGTAGCCGGTAACCGCGCCACCTATAAAAAAGGTGAAGATCCCCCCTACAAAAAGTAAGCTGACGCCCGCCCCGAATAAAAAGCCATAAAGTACGGGTCGTAGGTAAAGCCGTCGATCGAGTTTTCGGCCTAACAAGAATAACAAGACCCCTATGAGAACCACTGCGACAACGCTATAGAGCAATCCAAATGTAAAGTCGTCCATCGCTGCACCTTAAATCTTAGAGATTAATAAATGTGTCTTGGTGAGAAACTTTTAGGTTATCCCGAAGAGTGTTAAAATGGGGTTACGACCTTGAAGATGCTAAGGATAGAGAATCTAACTGTAGAAATCGCGGGAAAACGGGTGCTCGGAGGAGTTAACCTAGAGGTACCCAAAGGGGAGATCCACGTTTTGCTCGGGCCCAACGGATCCGGGAAGACCTCGCTGATAACGTCAATTTTGGGCTTCCCGAGTTGCCACATTCTATCTGGCAATATTCGTTTCAATGGCACTGACATCACCACCATGCCAACGGATGAGCGCGTGAAGCTAGGCATCGGGGTGGCCTTCCAAAACCCCCCGCAAATAAGAGGTGTCAAACTGGGCGATGTTTTGCGACACCTCACCAAGGGAAAAATCGATGAAGTAAAGCTGGCAGGAACTACAAATATTCCCGTGGATTTTTTCGGCAGAGATTTGAATTTGGGATTCTCCGGAGGCGAGCTCAAGCGGACGGAGATTCTACAGTTGCTCGCCCAACGACCAGATTTTGCGATATTCGATGAGCCCGACTCAGGAGTAGATGTTGAGAATCTAGAGGTCATAGGCAAGGCAATCAACGAATTCCTCAAGAACCGATCTGGCCTGTTGATAACCCACCTCGGCCACATCCTGCGCTACTTAAAAGTGGACAAAGCCCATGTGATGTTTTATGGAACGATCGCCTGCTCTGGAAAGCCGACCAATATTATCAACCGAATCATGAAAAAAGGCTACAAGTGGTGTGAGCGATGCCCAAAGGTAAAAAAACTACGCTGAAGGCGATCGAAAAGCCAGCGGCGTTTGGGCCTGACTTAGATGTGGAGGCTTTCAAAAGAGAAACTTCCTATTGGCCCGCATGTAAGATTTCGACGCTGCCCCGAGATATAGCCCAAAGAGCATTGAGCGTTGGCATTAGTACTGAGGAAAAGGAAAGAGCGGGCACATATTTTCAAATAGATCACTCTGCGATTCTTCAAACAATTCGAGAAACTTTCAGCGGAAAAGCTGAGATAATGAGCACCAAAAAAGCCCTCAAAAAATACCGCTGGGCCAAGGAGTACTGGTGGGAAATTGTTGACGCCAATACCGACAAATTCACCGCTTTAGCCAAGCTAAAGTGGGACCAAGGCTATTTCATCCGAGTGTTGGAAGGCCAAAAAATCACTATCCCCCTGCAAGCGTGCCTTTTCATCTCGAAAGACAATTTCAACCAAAACGTTCACAACTTGATAATAGCAGAACCCAACTCGGAAGCTCAGATAATAACTGGCTGCACGGTCCACCCAAACGTTCAAAGCGGTCTGCATGTGGGCATTTCCGAATTTTACGTGCAGAAAAACGCGAAGCTCACTTTCACCATGATTCACAACTGGGCCCAAAATTTCAATGTTCGACCTCGAACCGCGGCCCTCGTGGACGATGATGCAACATTTGTGAGCAATTACATGTGTATGAAACCGGTGAAAAGCCTTCAAATGTACCCTGTTGCTTACTGCAAGGGAGCTAACTCGAGAGTCAGATTCAATACAATCCTACACGGGAACCAAAATTCCCATTTAGATGTGGGCTCGAAAGTGGTCCTCCAAGGCAAAGGGAGCAGGGGGGAAATCATCACGCGGGCGATAGCCTCGGACAACGCACAGATAAATGCCCGTGGGCTATTGGTTGGGGAACATGAGGACAGCAAGGCGCATCTTGAATGCAGGGGACTTTTGCTCTCTGATGAAGCCTACATTCACGCGATTCCGGAGTTGGTAGGGAACGTGAAGGGGACCGAGCTTTCACATGAGGCTGCTGTAGGAAAGATAGCGGAAGAGCAGATTCAGTACTTGATGGCGAGGGGTTTCTCGCAGACTGAGGCCGAATCGCTGATTATCCGAGGGTTCATGGATATTAACATCTTCGGACTTCCAGATGCCCTAAAAAGGGATGTCAAGCGGATGATAGATGCAACCTTCGGTGGAGCTTTGTAAGGTGGGGTGAAAAATATAAAAGTCAAAATTCTTAACTACACAGGTGACCTTGAAGGTGGATAACATGGTCGGATTTGAACCAAAAATCATCGTTTTTCTTTGCAATTTCTGCTCCTACGCTGCAGCTGACCTCGCTGGAACGAGTCGCATGCGTTATCCGCCTAGCGTCTACATCATCAGGCTGATGTGCACTGGGCGGCTAGATCCCGTTCACATTCTAGAAACTTTTAAACGAGGTGCGGATGGGGTGTTGGTCGCTGGATGCCACTTCGGAGACTGTCATTTCATCTCTGGAAACTACAAGGCTCAGCGGAGAGTTGCCCTGCTCAAGCGAATACTAGAGCAGTTAGGGGTAGAACCGGGGAGGCTCAAGTTCGAAACAATGTCAGCTGGAGAGGCTGAACGGTTCGTTAAAACTGTTACGGGATTTGTTGATGAGATTACAAAGTTGGGGCCTTGTAAAGTATCGACCCAAGTTTCTGAAAAAGTTTCATCACCAAGCCACTGATATTGAGTTATGAAAAAGCAATTCGAAGTTCAAAAGTACGATGCATTATTTCTTTTAGGGGAGAACTCTCGACAAAAAACTTGATAAGCGCTCAACGGTTCCTTCCAATTCTTTTGTAAAACCTTCTCCAAAACTAGTGTCCTTTGGTTGCACGGCGAGCAAAGCGACCTTAGCACCAGTTGCCTCCGTTAGGAATTCTCGAAATATCTGATGAGTTAGAGCGTGAGTCAATACCGCTGGCCACGAGATCCGATTTAGTTCAATCAACCTTGAAGAACCAGGTTCTAGGCCTAGTTGAGCCGCGTTGACAAGTAGTATGTGGGTTGGCTTGAAGTGAATAATCGGTTCTAAAAAATTCTCAGGGGACATTTCACACTCTATTAAATGAACCGATCGCGAAACTTTCCCTCGTAGTTTTTTCACGATTCCAACCCCTATGAAATCATCTTTTCGAATCGAGCTTCCAATACCTGCGATGACAACCCTTCGGGCATCTAGAAGCCACTTCCTGAGTTTCTCGTTGAAATCATTTTGGATCGCATATTTTTCCATTTGACTTCCCCGTTGGGATAGTTCGCTAACTTATGCGACACAAAAAGATATCCCTAAAAGTGTTTAAAGCCAAGAGGTTCTCTCACAACGGTTTTTATTAAACTCCGACTATCATCGTATATTTTTATTTCAAGGGGCAAATCGCCTATGTGGCAGTGAGAGGCGCATGCTATACATGGATCATAAGCTCTCAAAGCCATCTCCACCATGTTTAGTAGCCCCTCGCTTACTTCTTTACCATGGATGAGCCCCTTCGCTGCATCCCTTACGGACATGCAGATGGATGGATTGTTGCTGGTTGTAGGGACTATCAGATTTACCTTTTCGGTCAGGCCCTCTTCGTTAAGATTGTAATGGTGGATTAATGTGCCCCTCGCCGCTTCGACTATTCCGATTCCTTCTCCCGGGGCACCTGGCTCGTTTCGAATTTCCTTGCTCGTTATCTCTTCGTCTTGACTGAGATCTAGGCATCTTTCGGCCGCATAAAGTATTTCTATCAGCCTAGCCCAGTGGAACGCGAGAGTTGAGTGAACGGGCTTCCCGCCTAGGGTTTCGTACATCCTCTCATACTCTTGCTGGGCTAGGGGGGTTGCCATACCATCCGCGGCGTTCAGTCTGGCCAAGGGACCAACTCTGTAAACCCCACTGCTAGGTCCATCCCTCAAGCCTTTCCATCCGATTTTTTTGAGATAAGGCAGTTTTACGTAACTCCATTCCTCAACGTGCTCCTCGATGATGTCCAAGTACTCGGATGGATCAAACTTCACGAACTCTTGGCCCCCGGGATTAACCACACGTATTTTGCCATCGTAAAAGTTGACCTTGTTGTTTGGGTCTACTAGCCCCATGTAATAGGTCTTTAAAGTGTAAGCGTCACTCATAATCAGATCAACATATTTCTCATTTTTCAATACAACATCGTCGAATAACTTCAAGCTAAACTTGGCAAATTCAATGTAGGACTTCGCTATCTTTTCGATTTCTTTCCTTTCTTCCTCCGTCAACGGCTTGGACATGCCCCCCGGAAGCCCGCAAACCGGGTGGGTCGCCTTTCCACCGATTATCTCGGTGATTTTTTGTCCGTAAGCCCGATGCTTTATCACTTCCTTGGCGACGTTTAAGCCGACCTTTTTGATCATACCGAAAATGTTTCTTTCCTCAGGGGGGGCATCGGGCCCCACAACGAAGTCCGGCGCAGCTAGGAAGTAGAAGTGGAGGATGTGATCGTACATGAAGTAGCCGCTGTACATGAGCTCCCGAAGTTTTTTCGCAGCTGGAGGGGGATCCACACAAAACGCCGTATCCAAAGCTTTCGTAGAAGCGAGATGATGGGCAACTGGACATACCCCGCAAATTCTTGAGAGCAGTTGTGGGAGATCTTCAGCTTTCCTTCCCTCACAGAATCTTTCAAAACCCCTGAGTTCAGGGATCTGTAAATAGGCGTTTTTCACTTCCCCTTTCTCATCTTGAAATATCACTATTTTTGCATGACCCTCAAGCCTCGTAACGGGCTCTATGCTTATTGTCTTAAATCCGCTCATTTCCGAATCCTCCTTCGGATGAGGGCTGCCGGCAGCGAGTACCAGTAAAAAGTCCCTAGGGGATCTTTGATTTGGTTGATCAATTTTTCGGCATCATATGATTCTCCTTTTTCCTCATCCAATCCGAGGATCGAAGAGAGAGCACTTATCATGGACGCTCCCTGCTCGATTTCATTGGGACATGGACCCCCGCATCCTGTACAAGGCATATTCGCGTTGATGCATCGTGCCTCGCACCCTCCACGGGTTGCAGGCCCCATGCATATTATCCCTTGCTCCAAAAAGCATTTTTCCGGATCCGGCGTGATTTCGTGTACCCGATATAACTTGGAGATACCCTTCTCTTTTTTTTCCCTCGGGCATTCATCGCAAACCGATTTCTCGGGAGCTAACACCGAACCTTTCGCGGGCAACTCATTTTTGGCTATGGCTTCCACGGCTTTCACTATCAAGTTTGGGTGCGGAGGACAACCGGGGATGTAGTAGTCCACCTCCACGGTTTGATCTAGCGTCCTCACAGTATCATAAAACTCGGGCAGGGTTAGTTCCCCGCATTCGACTTTAACAGCAGTTTTAGGGGTTGTGATATCAGGATTTTTTGTTGATGGAGTTCGAATGTATACCTTCTCGAAAATCTCTTTTTTGTTCGAAATGTTCGCAAGACCTGGAACGCCACCTAGGTGAGCGCAGGCGCCAAACGCTATCAAAAGCTTTGACTTCCGCCTCAGAAGTTTGGCCATGTGTTCTTGCTCTTCAGTCCTGACCGAACCATTAAAGAAACAGACGTCTATGCTCTTGTCCGGCATCGCGTCTACGTCCTTGTACTTGACGTCCATAGCAACAGGCCAAAAGACCACCTCAGCGATGGTAACCACATCCAGAATCTTCTCGTTTATATCGAGAACCGCGATCTCACAGCCTCCACAACTGCCAGCCCAGTAGAAGGCAAATTTCAACTTTTTTGGTTCCTCACTCCTTATTTTTTTCAAACGGCCACCTCAACCTTTTAGTCAGGACGACTTTTAAACCATGATGGTAATAAGTAAAAAGATTAAATCAAGGTGGAATTCACTACTAGCGTGATTTCATGGGAGATAGAAACGTGAAAACAGGCGTGTACATTTGTCATTGTGGGTTAAATATAGCTGCTACCGTTGACGTTGAAGAAGTGGTGAAACATGCTAAGTCTTTGCCAAATGTGGTGATCGCTAGGGATTATAAGTACATGTGCTCTGACCCAGGACAGGAGTTAATCAAGAAGGATATAGAGGAAGCCGGACTCAATCGTGTAGTCGTGGCGAGCTGTTCTCCAAGGATGCACGAACCCACATTCAGAAAGGTCGTGGAAGATAAGAAACTTAACCCCTACTGCTTCGAGATGGCGAATATAAGAGAGCAGTGTTCTTGGGTCCATGAAGACAAAGAAAAAGCCACTGAAAAGGCCAAGAAATTGATTGCAGGCGCTGTGGCAAGAGCTACCGAACTTCAGCCGCTAGAGAGGAGAGAAGTAGATGTAATACCGAAAGCTTTGGTGATTGGAGGAGGAATTGCCGGGATTCAAGCGGCATTGGAGATAGCGGAAAATGGGATATACACATACCTCGTGGAGCGCTCACCCTCCATCGGGGGAAGGATGGCCCAACTCGACAAAACCTTTCCAACCCTAGATTGCTCTGCGTGCATCCTTACTCCCAAGATGGTGGACGTGAGCAGACATCCAAACATAGAACTCTTGAGTTATTCAGAGGTAGAGAGCGTTGAAGGCTACATCGGAAATTTCAAGGTGAAGGTTAAGAAAAAGCCAAGATATATCGACGAGGAAAAGTGCATCGGTTGTGGAGAATGTGCTAAAGCTTGCTTGCTGAAGGGAAAGATTCCAAATGAATTCGATCTGAGTTTAGGAAAGAGGGGGGCAGCCTACATACCGTTTCCGCAGGCTGTGCCTTTGAAATACCTGATAGATCCTAAGCGTTGCCTATACCTTACGAGGGGAGTATGCGGGAAAAAGCCTGCTTGTAAAGCAGCGTGCCTCCGTGACGCTATCGATTTTGAACAACAAGAAAAGTCCATTGAACTCGAAGTAGGCGCGATAGTGGTCGCCACGGGCTTTGACTTGTTTGATCCCTCTCAGCTGCCTGAGTACGGGTACGGGAAGTACCCGGAGGTGATTACGGGGCTCGAGTTCGAGAGACTTAGCTCGGCTTCCGGTCCGACCAACGGAAAGATCGAAGTAAACGGGAAGGAGCCCAAGCGGGTGGCCTTCATCTCCTGCGTGGGGAGCAGGAAGAAAGAGACGAATCCCTATTGCTCACGGGTCTGCTGCATGTACACGGTCAAGCATGCTCACCTCGTTAAGGAGAAAATTCCGGATGCTGAAGTGACGATATACTACACGGATGTCAGGGCTTTTGGTAAGGGGTACGAGGAGTTCTACGATCGGGTCAAAGCTGAGGGGGTTAAATACAAGCGAAGGGAGCTGGACGACGAGATAAAGGTGAGCAAGAAAAGTGACAGACTCGTTGTGGACGCGAAGCCTCACGAGCCCGAAGAAGTAGACCTCGTGGTGCTGGCGAATGCAATAGTCCCGAGATCTGGAGTCTTAGAACTCGCCAGAACTTTGAACATTACCCGCGGTCCGGACGGCTTTTTCCTAGAAGCCCACCCAAAGCTTAGGCCAGTCGATACTTTTAGCGACGGTATTTTCCTTGCCGGCTGTGCCCAATCGCCCAAAGATATCCCGGATACGGTAGCACAAGCAAGCGGCGCAGGCGCTAAAGCCTCTATACCTCTGGCAGCGGGAAAAGTCGCGATAGAGCCGATAGTAGCAATTGTGGACGAGGATCTATGCAGCGGTTGTAGAGTGTGTGAACACCTTTGCGAGTTTAATGCCTTTGAATATGATAGAGAAAAACGCTTGGTGAGACTCAACGAAGTGCTTTGCAAGGGTTGCGGGGTTTGTGTAGCCGCTTGTCCGTCTAAGGCTATCTCTATGAAACATTACACGGACGTTCAACTTTCCGCTCAATTGGCAGGCCTGATATCATGAAAATCGGCGTCTATATCTGTCATTGCGGGACCAACATTGCGAAGACCGTGGATGTCGAAAAAGTCGCTGGTACCGTAGGAAAGCATCCAAGAGTGAAAGTCTCTAAACACTACGAATACATGTGCTCAGAACCCGGCCAGCAATTAATCAAAGACGATATTCGCAGGGAGAAGTTAGACAGAATAGTAGTGGCATCTTGTTCGCCCAGAATGCATGAGCCTACTTTTCGCAACGTCGTCGAAGAAGCGGGGTTGAACCCTTACTGTTTCGAGATGGTGAATATAAGAGAACAATGCTCGTGGGTTCATGAAGAAAAAGAAGAAGCTACGAGAAAAGCGCTGGAACTCATCCTAGCAGGTGTAAGCAGAGCTGTAGAGCTCGAAAGCTTGGAAAGAAAAGAAATTTCCGTGATACCCCAGGCCGCCGTAATAGGCGGAGGCATAGCCGGGATGCAAGCTGCCCTCGACATCGCGGACAGGGGCTTCAAAGTATACCTCGTGGAGCGCTCACCCTCCATCGGGGGAAGGATGGCCCAACTTGACAAAACCTTTCCAACCCTAGATTGCTCTGCGTGCATCCTTACCCCCAAGATGGTAGATGTAAAATGGCATCCAAACATAGAGCTCCTGACTTATTCAGAGGTCGAGGGCGTCGAGGGTTATGTAGGTAACTTTAGAGTAAAAGTAAAGAAAAAGCCTAGATATGTGGACCTAGAAAAGTGTACTGGATGTGGAGAATGCACCGACGTATGCTCTGTGGAACTGCCAAACGAGTTTGATTTTGGGCTCAGCAGCAGAAAAGCGATTTACATGCCATTTCCACAAGCAGTCCCGCCTAAATATACTATCGATAAACGGGGATTGCAGCCATGTAGAGACGCGTGCCCTGCAGGTGTCGGCGCACCTGGTTACGTAATGCTCGCCAGCCGCGGTAAATTCTATGAAGCACTTCAGGTTATAAAAGAGAAACTTCCGTTTCCATCTATATGCGGTAGGGTTTGTCACAGACCTTGCGAAAAGGCATGTACAAGAAAGGATATAGATGAGCCACTAGGTATAGCACATATTAAACGTTTTGTCGGAGATTTAGAGCTCAAGAGCCCTGCTGCAGAATTTCCGCCTATAAAAACGAGGGCAGAAAATGTGGCTATAGTCGGAGGAGGACCTGCTGGCTTAACTGCTGCTCATGACCTTGCTATGAAAGGATACCATATAACAATATATGAAAGTGCGCCCGTGCTTGGCGGTATGATGCGGTTTGGTATTCCTACTTTTAGACTGCCGAAAGAAATTCTTGAAAGAGAGATATCTGACATTCTTGCGCTAAGAGTTAAAGTGCATCTGAACACGACGATAGGCAAAAATTTGACTATAAAGGGCTTATTCGACCGTGGTTATAAAGCGATTTTTTTAGCTGTGGGCGCTCAAAAAGGTAGAAAAATGGATGTACCTGGCGAAGAACTTGAAGGTGTACTCCAAGCTACTGAGTTCTTGAAAGAGCTGAATTTAGGTGAGACTCCTAAACTAGGCGATAAGGTAATTGTCGTTGGTGGAGGTAATGCAGCATTAGACACAGCACGTTCTGCTTTGAGGTTAGGTGCTAAGGAAGTTATCATAATGTATCGCAGATCTCGTGTAGAAATGCCTGCAGAACCTGAATGGGAAATTGACGAGACAAAGCGCGAAGGCGTGAAATTCGTCTATCTTACCACACCAACAAAAGTCATAGGTGAAAACGAGCATATCAAAGCAATTGAATGCGTCAAGATGAAATTGACAGAGCCTGATGAAACTGGTAGAAGAAAAGTTAGACCTATCCCTGGCTCTGAGTTTATGATGGAAGCGGATAGCCTGATATTAGCTATCGGGCAGGAAGTGGATTTGAGTTTCTTAACCAAGGATATCAATTTAGAATGTAATCCTTGGAGGACTGTCAAGGTTGACCCTGTATCGTTAGCAACCAATATAGAAGGCGTTTTTTGTGGCGGCGATGCTGTGTTAGGTGCTGGGACTGTTATAGAAGCAATTGCTGCTGGAAAAGAAGCTGCAATTTCCATTGATAGATACATCAATGGGAAAAACCTGAAAGAAGGCCGTGGGATAAAACCAAAAATCGCTGAGGTGTCATTAGAAGGTGTTAAAAAGGAACGCAAAGTGCCCATGCGATATCTGCCGATTGAGGAGAGGAAAAACAACTTTCGAGAAGTCGAGTTGGGTTATACTGAAGAAGAAGTGATTAAAGAAGCAAAACGGTGTTTGCAGTGTGGCGGATGTTCCGAGTGTCTTGAATGTGAAAAAGCATGTGAGGCCAAAGCCATTGTTCATAATCAAAAAGAGGAATCAATCGAACTCGAGGTTGGCGCTATAGTCGTGGCCACAGGCTTCGATCAATTCGATTCTTCCAAGCTCCCCGAGTATGGCTACGGGAAATATTCGGAAGTCATCACGGGGCTTGAGTTCGAGAGACTTAGCTCGGCTTCCGGCCCGACCAACGGAAAAATCGAAATAAACGGGAAGGAGCCGAAGCGGGTGGCATTCATCTCCTGTGTTGGGAGCAGGAAGAAAGAGACGAATCCCTATTGCTCACGGGTCTGCTGCATGTACACGGCCAAGCAGGCTCACTTAGTCAGGGAAAAGCTTCCCGAAGCCGAAGTGACTGTATACTACACGGATGCCAGAACTTTCGGCAAGGGGTACGAGGAGTTCTACGATCGGGTCAAGGCCGAGGGAGTGAAGTACAAGCGCAGGGAGCTGGACGACGAGATAATAGTCAGCAAAAAGAGCGATAGACTCGTGGTCGAAGCAAAACCCTACAAGCCCGAGGAAGTGGATCTCGTGGTGTTAGCCAGCGCTATAGTCCCCAGCTCTGGATCCTCTGAGCTAGCCAGGATCTTGAACATCAGCCAAGGCCCTGATGGCTTCTTCCTCGAGGCCCACCCAAAGCTGAGGCCGGTGAATACCTTTAGCGACGGAATCTTCCTAGCCGGCTGTGCCCAATCGCCCAAGGACATCCCCGACACGGTAGCACAAGCATCAGCGAGCGCAGCTGAGGTTTGCTCTTTGTTAACAAAAGGCACGGTGGTGGCCGAAGGAATTGTAGCCTCGGTCGATGAGAATTTGTGCGCTGGTTGCGGTTTCTGTGCCGAGGTTTGTCCCATAGATGCAATAGAACTCGAGACGGTAGAGAGGAAAGGGTCAATATCAAAAATAGCCAAGGTAAATGAAGCGCTATGTAAAGGTTGTGGCATATGCTCCGCAGCCTGTCTTTCGGGAGCCATCCAACAGCGCCACTTTGAAGACAAACAAGTATTGCCCTTGATCGATGCGTTGGGTGAGCAAAGTTGAGCTGGGAACCTCGTATAGTGGGCTTCTTATGCAATTG
>LQHI01000063.1 GCA_001515185.1 Hadesarchaea archaeon DG-33
AGCATTGAATTTCACGGGCCTCACGCTCCACTCGGCACTGACAGCATCATCGCCACCGCTCTCGCAGAACGGGTTGTAAAAAGACTGGGGGGAGTACTCTTCCCCCTGATTGCTTACAGTCATTGCCCATCAACCACCAAGGGATATCCGGGAACCGTATCCGTAAGAACAGAGACAATGATTGGGTATTTGACCGAGGTATTTCGTGGTATCCTTGCAACAGATATGAAAGGGATACTCGTGCTAAACGCACACGACGGAAATATCGAGGTGGTCAAGGCCGTGGGGGAGGTTATTGCCGATGAGTTTCCGGATCGATTTGTCCTGCTGATTAATTGGTGGCAGACGCTCCCCGAGTCTTTCGTCAATTCATTGGGCTTCTTCTCTCAAAGCGGGGGGCACGGTCATGGTGGTCCGCTGGAAACTTCCGTAGTTCAAGCGATCAAACCCGATGCGGTGGAGCTGAGCAAAGGGAGAGACATCGACCTAAAACCCGGAAGCGCGAATGAAGTAATTCATGTAGTGTGTGGGGAAAATCGTCGGGATGCTTGGGCTGGGTATCATGGAAGGGTCAGTGAAGCCTCTAAAGAAAAGGGAGACGTTCTCATGGAGGAGAGCGTAAAACGCATCGTCAAAGCTGTTCAAGAATGGATTAGCTCCAATGTCTGAAAGCTTGATTGCCTGTTTCCCGCTTAGATGAATCCCTCGGGCTCACTATTTTTAATGATTTAGGCAGATATCACGGTGGAGCCGCCTGAAAAAAGGGGGATGACCCATGCCTGAACCCAAAACCTATGCCCGACGCTTGGTCAAGGGCAGTGCCATAGTCTTCGTGGCGCTCGTCGCCACAGGCCTCGTGGGGTTCATGTTGCGGATTTTTCTCGCACGCTCGCTCAGCGTCACTGAATACGGCCTTTTTTATGCTGTATTTACATTAGTCTCAGTATTCGTTATCTTTCACGACCTAGGCCTAGGTTCGGCCTTGGTGAAGTACATACCAGAGTTTAAGGTTCGAAGGCAGTTCCGCGAAATCAAATCGTCCATAGCATTTTCCCTGATCTTCCAAGCGGTCTTCGCGGTCTCAATTGTCACAATGCTATTCGCGTTTTCAGACCAAATCGCCCTAGCAGTTTTTAATACTGGAAGCGCATCGCCCATCATCAAAATTTTAGGTGCAATGTTATTTGTAATGATTTTTTATTACCTATTCCGAGCGGCATTTCAAGGTTTCCAAAATATGTTGGCATACGCATTGATGAATCTTTTCCAAATCCTTTTTGTTTTCTTCTTTGTGATTCTCCTCGTCGGGGTTCTCGGCTTCGGTATTGAGGGTGCAGCTTTTGCTTATCTATTCGGAGCCCTAGCGATAGCGATTTTTGGATTAACCCTTTTCTGGAGAAGGTATCCACGGATTATCAAGGAAAAGATTCAGATCACAAAACCATTGGTTAAAAAATTATTCTTGTTTGCGTTGCCTGTATTTATCGGTGGGCTGGGGGGCCTAATTATAGGCTACACAGACACCCTGATGATCACGGTATTCCGCTCCCTTCCCGAAGTTGGATTCTATCAAGCTGTACAGCCGACAGCGCAAATTCTGTGGTACTTTGCAACGTCTTTAGTGGCAATTCTCTTTCCGATGATATCCGAGCTCTGGGCGAGGCGTGAGCGAAAACTTCTAGGGAACGCGCTGCGCTTCCTGACCAAATTCGCGTTTATCCTCATCATCCCAGCAGCACTCGTCTTCATAGCATTTCCGGACATAACCATCAACCTGCTGTTCGGCCCGAGATACTTGGCCGGGACGACGGCTCTCCAGATCCTCGCCGGGGCCGCGATCGTTTACACGCTATATGCCATCCTGGTGAGCGTCATAAATGGAATAGGTAAACCAATTATCAACACAAAAGTGGTTGCCTTAATGGCTGGCCTGAACTTTGCAGTAAACTTGTTGCTGATCCCGGTGTATGGAATTGAGGGGGCGGCGATAGCGACCTTCGCCTCCTACACGCTCGGCCTCGTCTTGATGTTTTACTACGCTCGGAGGCTCGTCAAATTTACCGTGCCAGCTTCACCGCTGCTCAAAACACTAACTGGAGGATTGCTCACGCTACTTCTCATTTTCGGCTTCAAATCCGCCCTAGTGCTGCCACCATGGCCTGAGGCGTTCGCAGTCATGATACCGAGCCTGCTGTTCTACGGAGTATGGGTCGTAGCGACAAAAGCAATAACAAAGGACGATCTTAGGCTCATAGCGCGGATAGTGCCGATGCCCAAGTGGCTGGTCAGGGCTGCGGGAAGATTTGTTGGAAAATAGATTGCCATTAAAAAAAGCGGTAGATACTGTTAATAACAGCAGGTTTATTTAGGCAGTACTCCGGCGTCTTTAAGCAGGCTTACTGTTTCTTTTTTGGTGAGCAAACTAGCATCTTTTGAAATCAATCTTCTCCTTTTCGCCAACAAATACTCTTCCGTGAGGGGCTTGCGCAATATCTCACCTGGCTTTCTAAGCGCAACATCGGGCAACTCAATAGGAGGCTGCACTATAAACATGTCCTCGGTCTCCCTAGCCCACACCGATTCCTCTTCGGTCATGAGCTCCTCGTGGAATTTCTCACCTGGCCTGATCCCTATGATTTTTGTTTTTATGTCGCTGAGCTTATGTCCATACTCTGGTGCAAGTTCCCTAATCATCGCCTCTGCTAGATCACCTATGCGCATAGCGGGCATTTTGAAAATAAATGTTTCACCACCTCTAGCCATTTGGGTGGCGTTCAAAACCAACTCTACCGACCGCTGTATCGTCATCACGAACCTCGTTATTTTTGGATCGGTAACCGTAACTGGCCCCCCATCTCGTATCTGTTTGGCAAAAACGGGGAGCACAGATCCGCTTGACCCCAGCACGTTTCCAAACCTCACGCACGAAAAAGTCGTCTTCCTAACGCCTTTGTAGTAGTTGGCGGATATCGTCAATCGTTCTGCGAGCAATTTCGTGGCACCCATCACGTTAATTGGGTTGACCGCTTTGTCTGTGCTTATGGTTACAAATTTCTCGACCTCCTCGTTTATCGCTGAGTCGATGACGTTTTGAGTGCCGAACACATTCGTTTTCACCGCTTCGAATGGATTGTATTCGCAGGATGGGACGTGTTTTAAAGCCGCGGCATGAAAAACTATGTCTATATCTTCCATCGCCCGTTTTATCCGTTCTTTGTCTCGCACATCACCAATGAGAAATCGAACGTTCGGGTTGGGCACCAATTCTTGTTCTAGCTCAAATTGCCTCGCCTCGTCTATATCCAGTATCCGCACCACCCTAACATCGTAGCTCAAAAGTTTTCGGGTTATCGCACTACCAATTGAGCCCGCGCCGCCGGTGACGAGGATTCTCTTGCCCTTGAAGAATTTGCTCGGCATGCTATTACTTCTCAAAGAAAGTTTCAACCGCTTTTGCTATATAATCCATCTCTTCCCGCGTCAGAGAGGGGTACATCGGTAGAGTCAAAACTTGTTTAGAAACCTTTTCGGTCACGGGTAGCTTAACTTTGCAGCCCAACTTTTTCTTGTAGAAATGAGTTAGATGAACTGGATAAAAAAACACCTTAATCATGACGCCCTTCTTGGACAGATACTTTGAAAGGGCATCCCTGCGCCCATCTTTCACTTTAATGGTGTACAGCTGATACACGTGAAAGTAACCTTTTGGAGATGATGGTGAAATAACCTCATCTATCGCGGATAATTTTTTGGTGAGGTATCCAGCGTTTTTCCTCCGCATCTTGATGATTTTATCGACTTTCTTGAGTTGCGTGACACCGAGCGCCGCAGTGATATTTGACATCCTAAAATTGTACCCCAAGTCGACGTAATCCATGTACTCTGACGAAGCGAAATAATCAGCCGTCTCTAACCTACCGTGCGATCTGATCAATTTTAACTTCTCATATGCCTCTTTAGACTTCGTTATCACAGCGCCGCCTTCCCCGGTAGTTATTACCTTGTTTGAGCAAAAGCTGAGGACTGCGGCATCACCAAAAGTCGATTCTTGCACCAAATGCTTCAGCGGCATCTTCTATGAGAACCAAATCATTATCCTCAGCAATTTCCTTCAATTCCCGTATCAAACAGGGACAACCTCCGCAGTGGATCGGGATGATCGCTTTTGTTTTTTCAGTAATTTTCTCTTTTACATCCTCTGGGTCTAGCCCATATGTCTTTTCTTCTATATCAGCGAAAACCGGCCTTGCCCCGATGAAAAGTGGAGCGTTTGCGGTGGCGATAAACGTGAAAGATGGGACTATCACCTCATTACCACTTCCAATGTCATGTGCTAGGAGTGCTGCGTGTAAGGCTGAAGTTCCAGAGTTGAATACCGTAGAATATTTTGCCCCGATGTATTCTGAAATCCCTTTTTCGAACTCTTCGATGTGCGGACCAATGGCCCAATACATTCCTTTTTTTATGGCACTACTTACCGCTCGAACATCGTCTTTGTCCCAGTATATCTTGAAAAGCGGGATCTTCCAATTCATTTAAATCATCGGGACTTGGTATAGGTTATCTTCCTTATGACTCTTGCTGGCACCCCTGCCACGATGACGTTACTCGGGATGTTCTTGTTCACGAAACTGAACGCTCCTATAATTGAGTTTTCGCCTATCGTGACCCCCGGCATGATGACGCTGTGGCTGCCTATCCTACAATTTTTCTTCAGGACCACTTTTCCCTTTTTTCCGTCTATCGTGGAAACTGAGTATATTGAACAGTGAGATGCCACTTGGGCGCGGTCCTCTATGACAACTCCGTTTTTTGCGTTGATGTAGGTGAACGCGCCGATATCAGTCTCGCGGCCAAGTTTGAGGCCCTCATTATGCTGGACCATCCAATTCCACTTCGTCAATTTTCCTTCCTCAATTTTCGGATATCTCCACTTTTTAAACCGTTTTACCATCTCGATCCTCCAACTCTTAATATACTATCCTCTTTTGAGTCGATTTGAGCGTGATTTTAATCTTGCTTAACGTTTCCGCAATTCTGGTTCCAGCCTTTCCATCCCCATAAGGATTTCTGCATTTTTTTACCTTGGCTCTGAACCGCTTGTCATAAAGCGCCTTTTTTATCACTTTGGCTATCTCTCTCTTATTGTAGCGAACATCTATCACGTTTGTGGACCTCTCCCTCCCTTTTTGTCTTGTACCGATGTTAACAACGGGCAGATGAAACGATGGTGCCTCGATGATCCCGCTGCTCGAATTCCCGACCATAACGCTCGCCACCCTCATCAAACCCAAATAATCGGAGTACGGAATGCTTTTAAAGGATTTAATGAACGGGTATCTCTCGTATTTTTTGATTATTTTTATCATCCTCCGGCCCCCGGCATCCGCATTCGGGTAAATTATAATGGTTTGATGTTTTAGCTCAACAACAGCTTCCAACGTCTCCTTTATCTGGTGTGCCGCTTCATCCGCCTCCGTCACGACTGGGTGCTGCAAAACCAGCAAAACTGGTTTCGAAAAGTCGAGGGCATATTTTTTTGAGAGTTCGGCCCGTCTAGGTAGCTTTTCGTTCAATATGGTATCCAGCGAAGGGGCACCCACGATGAAAACTCTTGAGGTATCCTCGCCCATTTTTATTATTCTTTTTGCACTTCCTCGGGTTGCCGGAAAATGGAGGTGCGCCAGCTTGGTTATCGCGTGCCTGACCGAATCGTAGACGTCGCCAGAAACCTCTCCGCCGTGAAGGTGAGCTATCGGAATGCCAATGTAAGACGCAGCGACCGCCCCGGCGAGCATCTCGGCCCTGTCTCCTAGGAGAACCAGAAAATCAGGTTTTATCCGCTCCAGCGCTCCGGTCATTTTTTCGATGCATTTGCCGATTGATTTCGCCATCGCTGCTCCGGTGTCTTCTTCATGCAGCATTTCT
>LQHI01000064.1 GCA_001515185.1 Hadesarchaea archaeon DG-33
TCGCCTCTTGGCTATCTCATTCTACGTAACAATTTAAAGTTGCTTTAATGGGTTAATGGGTGACCTCTTTCTTTGAGCTGCTTGAAAGTTGCCTCCCCCGCAGATATTGAGAAAAATCACCGGAGATGATACCCTAGAGGTAGCCTGTTGGGAGAGATAGACCTTTCCGAGGTTTATACAGATCGATAATTACGGAGAGGCTTTCATGAAGCTCAAGGGAAAAGTTGCCCTTGTCACGGGGGCGGGACAGGGAATAGGCAAATCCATAGCCTTCAAATTCGCCGCAGAGGGGGCTGATCTTGCTCTATTCGATATCAATAAAGACACCTGCACGGAGACGGCAGAGGAGTCCAAGGATCTGGGCGGAATGTACAAGGTTTATGCGGTCGATGTAGCAAGCAGGGAGCAGGTGAAAGGGGCATGTAAAGAGGTGCTGACCATCTTCGGAAGGGTGGATATCCTGGTCAACAACGCTGGCTTCGATAGGGGGGCGACCCTTCTCAAAGTAACGGAAAACGATTGGCAGGCAGTGCTGGACGTCCACCTCAAGGGGACATTGAATTGCATTCAGGCCCTGACCCCTAATATGATCGGGAGAGAGTATGGTAAGATCATCAATATCTCGTCCATTTATGGCAAATCCGGGGGGATTGCCGCTATCAGCTATAGCGCGGCAAAGGCGGGAATAATTGGCCTGACCAAGAGCATCGCCAAGGAATTGGGTAAGAGCAATATCACTGTCAATGCCGTACTCCCGGGTTTAACGGATACGCCCACCATTAGGAAGATGCCAGAAAGGTACAAGAAGATGATCATCGAGGCCACACCCCTGAGGCGAATGGCGAGACCAGAGGAGATCGCCAATGTGGTGACCTTTCTGGCCTCCGATGAATCGAGCTACATCACTGGGGCAACCATTGAGGTGACGGGCGGCTGGATGATGTAATCCCCCGAAAAGGGCATAACCATTCCCCTATATAGGAAATTCTATCTTTGATCAGAGCACACCATTGTCCATGAGGGTAATCTGCTGACACCTCCGATCCGGACAAACTGTATCTGCCAGAGCTTCACGGCGCAGCTGGGCGCGTCTTATTGAGAAAGTGAGAGAAAGAACGACGTCCTGTGATGAGGTGCGCGGGTTAGTTGTTGATGAGGGAATCAGTGAATCCTACTTAATGATCTTTATCCTTCTCCTATCTATCGTGGCTATGCTCATTACTAGGGCGATCAAGCCAAAAGTTACCATCTGGATATCGCGGCCGATTGCGAGCATTAACATTCCAGCTTGAATCCATGTAATGATAATCACTCCAAGCAAGGTTCTGTGCGGGCCTCCTACACCTCCCGTGAGGGCTGTGCCGCCCGCGACCACGCTCGCGAAAAGCGGTATGGGCATATCTGCTCCAATCAACATGGAGCCGCCCCCCAACTGAAAACGTAAATTCTATCCCTCTCCACGTTTATGCCCGACAGCCCAGCGCCTATCGGATTTCCTCCGATCGCGTAAATGCGCCTTCCAAATGGCATGTACATGGCTATGAAAGTGCTTATAATCCAAATGCCCATCGCCCAATAGATTATCGATGGTAAACCCGCTATGAAGGTCGTTGCAAGAGCCCTGAAGGTCTCATCATATATTATGTGGAGGAAGCCTTTTGAGAGGTACAGCGCTATTCCCTCAACTACAACCGAAACGCCGAGCGTCGCCATGAAAGAGGGGACGTTGAGCTTCGCGACGAGTAACCCGTTAATGAAGCCCAACCCTACGCTTATTGATAGAGCTAAGGGAATCACCAAGAACCCGAGGTTGTCGATGTACAATACGCATAGGAGTGCTGCAAGCTTCAGTAAGCTTACCACTGAGAAGTCAAAAGATCCCATCATTATAACGAAAGTCAATCCGCAGGAGGCTATCAGGAAGTATGACATAGCATAGACTAGAGTTATTACTCCCTGGTAGCTGAGGAAGAATGGGTTTATCGCTTGGAATCCAGCTATAATCGCTATCACAGCGACTATCGGCAAGACTGTGGTCATGTTTCTTCGAAGCCATTCCCGGGAAAGAAGTAGTCTGGCCATCACCTTTTCACCCCTTCACGTGATCGTTACCCCCTTCAACCCCCTCGCACCTACTACAATGGATACAATTAGCAATAGCCCCACGAGGAGTTGTATCACCTCGGGATGCAATAGCGAAAGGAGCAATCCGCGATACACCACAGCAAACGTCAGCGCGCCGAGTATCGTTCTTTGGGGCCCACCGCTTCCCCCTACAAGCGGCGTTCCACCCAGGACCATTGCCACGAGCGGCCAAACCACGGTGTTTAGATTTAGCTCTACTGGCGCTGCACCTCCGAGATGTTGGAATAGGATAATCGATCCTATGCCCGTAAATAGCCCGCTTAACGTGAAAGCCACGATTTTGTACGTATCGACATTTATTCCGGCTAATTGAGCTCCTTCTTCATTTGACCCAATAGCGTATAGATACGTGCCTATCCTAGTGCGTTTCATAATGAATACCGCGGCGATTATTATTGGGATAGACCATAGAAAGGCAGTGGGAAGGTAGCGTATCAACGGCGCGGTTATAAACTCGTATTCGCGAACAGGTCTGGGGTATCCTCCTGAGAGCGTGGCTGTTAGTCCCCAGTATGTTACTAATAAACTTAAGGTTAGTATGAAGGAGGGTATTCTCGCCTTGACTTGTATTACGCCAATAATAAGCCCTGTCGCTAACCCCAACAGTGGTATGACAAGAATTGAGAAGATGCCTAGTATCGGCATGAGAAGCCACACGAGGATACCCCCCAGCATCCAAATTCCAACATAAGATAAGTCTAGCATGCCGGTCACCACCACAATTGAGGGGCCGAGCGCAAATAACGTGAGTGTTACAAACTGTCTTAGAATCGTCGAGAAATTTAAGGGTGTTAGAAATCTTTCTGGGTATAAAACTGAGAACATCGCGAAAAGGGCAATTAACGCGAGAATGACAGGGTGAGTCTTTAGAGTTCGAATTATGACTGGAGTTATCAGCTTACTTCTGCCCAGGATCTTCACGTTGCCATCACCTTTCCAAACTTTTCAGGGCTAAGAACTTCTTGAATTCTTCCATCCTTTATGGATACTATCTTGTTGCATAGTATGGAGTATTCTTTAGGGTCGTCGCTTACCAGGATCATTGAGATGCCGCTCTTCTTCGTCTCCAATAATATTTCGTACATGTCCTCTCTGGCTCCCACATCTATTCCTACCGTTGGGTCCTCTAGCAAGAGTATGTCGGGGCTTCTTTCAATCCATTTCCCCACGGAAACCTTCTGCTTACTACCACCGCTCAGAGAGTAGCAATCCGTGTTAACACTCGGGGCCCTTATTCTCAACTTCTTCACGACCTTTTCCGCCATCTTTTTCTCAGCGTTGAAACTTATCACCGGGATGAGCTTTGTTAATATTTTCTTGATATTGACTATTGAGATGTTTTTCACGATCGGCCAGTTGAGGAATAGCTCTTTCCCGGTTTCACCTGAGAAATATCCAATACCCCTTCCTAACCTAACGTGGGGGAGTTCATCGGCTTTGACTTTTTGACCTCTGACTATGAGGACCCCCCCTTCAAAACTCATGAGGCCAGCGATTGTTTTTATTATCTCGCTTTTGCCTGATCCCGCTGGGCCAAAGATTCCTATGCACTCGCCCTTGTGAAGGTCGAATGAGGCATCATAATAGCATCCATTCTTAGTCAGATTCTTAACTGTCAAGACTACTTCCTCGCTCACAACTCTCTTGACTTCTGGCTTGTAGACATATTCCGTGGATTCTCTGCCGACTATCGCCCTGAACAGATCTTCCTCTGTTATCTTCTCCTTGGACAAGTCATAGTGGGCAACCAGCTTGCCATCTCGCAACACGTGTACTCTGTCCGTGAATTCCATCACCTCAGGTATTATGTGTGAAACGAAGATGAAGGAAGCATTTTCCTTCATGTCCAATATGTCGCTGAATAACTCCCGACGTTCCTCAACGGTTAAGGGCGCGGTCGGCTCGTCGAGTATTATGATCGGTGTAACGTTAGCATCTCCGCGCTCCAATCTTACGCTCAGAATCGCTCTCGCTATTTCAACCATCTTCTGGGTGGAAAGCGGCGGTTCATACATAAAGTCCTCAACATCGCATTTCACATGAAGCTCCTCCAATATCCCCCTCGCATGCTTCTTCATTTTATCTATCTGCAATCTCGAGAATTTTACATACTTATCCTCATGGCCTAGCAGGAGGAACTGATATGCCTTCAACCAGGGTATGACTCCTTTTTCCTGGTAAACTATTGAGATTCCTCTTTTTGCCGCCTCTTTTGGATTCTTGGGGAATGGGACCTTTCTTCCCCTATAATACAATTCCCCCTTATCTGGAGGATAAACGCCTACCAAGATCTTCATTAGCGTGGATTTTCCGGCTCCGTTTTCCCCTACAACGCCTACTATTTCATTTCGGCGGGCCTCTATACTAACGTCATCCAGGGCACGCACGACTCCGTCGAAGGTTTTGGAAACACCCTTTACCTCCAATAATGGAGCATCCATCGGCATCGCCATGCTAATCCGTGCTCCGCACTATTCTAACGTTACTCACTGCGAGCTACAAAAATAAAAAGGGGAAATATAAAGATTTCCCCTCACGTTAATCACCCCTAGCTAAAAAAATAAAAAAAGGGGAAATATAACGATTTTGTGTTTACACCCAGAGAGGCTCTGTCTTTAGCTCTGGCGGGAACCGTTTCGCATATTCCTGTGCTTCCTCCCACGTGTCGGCCCAGCTGAAGTCCAGGAAGTGCTTATGGAGAGCGTTAACATGTTTCTTGAGGGCATCGATGCTTCCGAACTTCTTTAGCGTTGCTGGGTAGTAGTAGTCATGCTGGCCTAGGTGGGTTCCTCCACCTGCATTGCGGTCATAGGTCAGGCCGAGCTCCCTGCACTTTCCTACGGATATTAGCCTGAAGTCATACGGATACTCCGGCTTCCGCGCCTTCATTTGCTTCAATATCTTCTCCAAATTCTCCTCGGTTGGGCCTATCTTGAAGCTCGGATGGTAAGTTATGCGGGCAGCTTTGGCCAGCTGCTCAATTTCACCAGGTCTACCGTAACAATCTATCCTACCTGCTTGAACCATCTCATCCTTCAGCGGATACCAT
>LQHI01000065.1 GCA_001515185.1 Hadesarchaea archaeon DG-33
GTTTTGTGGCGTACGGAAGATAGAGAAGCGAATCACGTTCAAGACTTGGCCCGAGCTGAAGCGCGAGATTTTCATGAACAAGCTGGTCTTCTACGACAGCAACATGTTGCCGAACCCCAACATAAGCGAGATTCTCGAGGGCATATCCCAACTCAGGGTAAACGACAGGGTGGTTCACTGCGAGGCGCAGAGCGGTTTCGACCCCCGCCTGATAACGCCGAAGATCGCGAAGCTCATCAAAAAAGCGAGGTTCTCGGCCGTGCGGATCTCTTGGGACTGGGGGCTCGAGCAGAAGCCCGTGGTGCGCAAGGCGCTGGAGCACCTCAACAACGCCGGTTACCAATATAAGAACATCTCCCTGTTCATGCTGTACAACTGGAAGGTACCCTTCGAGGTCTTGGAGAAGAAGCGTGAGATCTGTTGGCGCTGGAATGCGCAGATAACCGACTGCAGGTACCGTCCGCTCGACCAGCTCTACGACAACTACAACCCCCGCAAGCGCCAGACCGGGGCGGACTACTACATCCACCCGCGCTGGACCGACGAGCAGGTAAAGACATTCAGGCGGCGGGTGCGCGAGCAGAACATCTGCGTCCGGTTCGGCTTCCAAGACATCCAGCACTACAAGGAGTGGATTAAGCACAGGAGAAAGACGAAGCCGCTGGTCAACCGCGGACTGTTTAACGGGGTGGCGGTCAAGCTGGCTTGCCCCCCGCCCAAGACAAATAATGCCGTGCTCAAGCGGGGCAGATATTTTTAAAGGCGGCAGTTGGGTGGAGAAAGTACGAATAGGGGTCTCGCTCGAGCAGCTAAAGAAAGTGCTTGGGGAGATGCGATTCTATCAGCTGGAACGGGGCAATCCAGCTCGAGGGGTTTACCACTTCCGAAAGCGCCGTTTCCACGTAATCGTGACCCTTAGACGAAGGAAAGGCCAGACGAAGGGCGGAAAAGTGTTACTGACCGCCCATAAGGACATCTACGATCCCAAGACAAATCAACACCGCGCCCGACCCTGCCCTGAAATTGTCGGCAAGATAATGAGGCGCGCGCTGGAGGGGGTGGAGCATATCGCGAAAGAGTTCGAGACGTGTAATAAACGGAGACAACAGAAGCCATATTTTGTTACGTATAACCAAGAGAGAAGTTTGGTATGACTACGTTGTGTGCGTTTGATAAATTATCTAAAAATAGATATGCTTTATAAGTAATATCTAAAAATAGATAACTGGGGGGAAGCAACGTGAAGAGAGAGTTAGAAAAATTAGTCGAAGCGGCGTGGAAAGCCGAAAGTTCAGAAGAACTCTGGTGTGAGCGTGCAACTGATGTCGGGTACGTGGATGGGCAGAAACGCCTCGCACGCCACAACCTTGCAGTGGCCAAGGCTCTGAACAAGCTCAATGGAGTAGTCAAACCGTCCAACGGCTGGGAGAAGTGTCCAGATTGGGTGATAACCGCTTGTTATTACTCAATGCACAGGAGCGTGCTTGCTTTCATCGCCAGCAAGGGGTGGAAAGGAAGGGGGCACGAAGCCACGCTGGGCAAACTCATCGAAATTCTCCGCGAGGAAGGCAAATTGCGGCTCGCAGAGGAAATTGGTGATAAGGTAAATGAGGCCCGAAAACTACGCATCGCCGCATCTTATACAGTGTTCTCGCCTGAGGAGTTTCAACTAAAAATTCGCCCACTTCTTGTTGATGTGGAGTTGATTCTGGAGCGACTGGGGGTGTAAATGTGAAGCACGACTGGATTCATCCCGTTTCGGTGCTCCTCATCGGGGAGCTCGAAAGCGGCGAAAAAACTGCATCCGAACTGTCGAAACTTTTGGCGTTTCCTTACAACCTCGTATATCGACGTGCAAAATCGCTTGAGCGAGCGGGGCTCATCCAAGCTAGGAGAGGGGGTAAGGGCATCGTTTTTTCGCTGAAGGACGATATCGCCGTTAGAATTCTCCTAGCTCTTTCGGAGGCGTTGAAGTTCCGCAGTGCCCTCGAAGCTGCGAATCCCAAGGTCAGGGCAGCGGCGGTGGAGGTCATCGAAGCGCTCAAAAGGAAGCCCCCCCATGTCTCGATGGATCTCTACTTCTACGGCAGTTTCGCTCGAGGCACCTCGAGAAGGGGAAGCGATGTGGATGTGGTGGTAGTCGTCCCAAAGAACTATGTCAAAGAAATCGAAGCGGAAATCAGCGATTTTCTCGTTGCCCACACATTCGTGATTGACAGGGAGACGTTCGAAAAGAAAGTTCAGCAGGCTGGTCCGCACATCCGATCTGTGTTCGCGGGCATCCACCTAAAACTTCCTCTCTTTTGAAAGATAGCCCCGAATTTCGGGCAAAAAAACAAAAGCGAGGTGATTGAGGTGAACCTGACCAGCGTGGTCAGCTACCCCGACCGCGGCCCGTACGGGGACTGGCGGTACAGGGGGAACTGTTCCGGACGGCTAATAAAAGATTTGATAAAATTCTACAAGCCGAAGTCGGTTCTCGATCCCTGCGAGGGGGGCAGGACCGCAAGGGATGTGTGCAGGGAGCTGGGCGTGGACTACGACGGGTTCGACCTCAAGGACGGCTTCGATCTGCTGACATCCCCGATACCTGCGAAGCGCTACGATATGATATTTTTCCACCCGCCCTACTGGGATATCGTAGTTTACAGCAACGACCCGAGAGATCTGTCGAACATCCGCGAGTTCGACGCTTTCATGCAAAAGCTCTTCCAGGCGATCGAGCGGCTGGGCGAGTACCTCTCGGAGCGTGGGGTACTCGTGGTGCTGATAGGCGACGTCCGCAAGCGGGGCGACTACTATCCGCTGGGCGCCTATGTGCAGGTCTTCCACCGCAGGGAGCTCAAGGACAAGCTGATAAAGGTCCAGCACAACGTGGCATCCTCGAGGCGGTGGGAGGGGTGCCAAAACTTCGTAAAAATTATGCACGAAGAGATTTTGGTACTTGATGAAAGACGTGGTCAACCGGATCTACACACTCCTGCTGTTGAAAAACAAAAATCTGACAGCATACACCGCCCTTCTGAAATTCGCTAACGAAGCCTACACGAAATCATGGGACAACCCAGAGATTACGAACCTTTAAAACGCGGAGGTGATTATTGTGCCGCAAACTATCGTGATGCTCTGTGAAAAGCGTCCGTGGCCCCCGACCGCACTGCCCAACCACATCTACGAGGTCAAGTATGATGGTATCAGAATTTTGGGCAAAAAACAGGACGGCGCGGTCAAGCTGGTCGGGCGGTCGGGCGAGGATTACACCCCTAAATTTCCGGAAGTAGTCGAGGATCTTCGGAAGTACACCATAGACTTTATTCCAGACGGAGAACTTTGCTCGAAATCGGGGGACTTTCGCTCCCTCGCCGGCCGTGTGCACTTGAAGGACCCGTTCAAGATATCGCTCCGCGCCCGCATCGACCCGGGGGTATACCACATCTTTGACGTGCTCGGGATGAACGGACAAATCATCGCAAGCCAACCGTTGCGCGAGCGCAAGCGGGTTCTGAGTCAGCTAGGTGAAATGGAGCACGTCAAGATCGTGATGCCCGAGCCCCTCGAGGAGCTGGTCAAACGGGTCGACGCGCAGGAACTGGAGGGGATAGTCGCCAAGAACTTGGACTCGCCGTACGAGCTCCGCAGGTCTTGGTAAAAGAACCTTTGATGGCGGGGATAAAAGTGGCTGAAGAGGCGTTCAACCTAAGCGATCTCATAGACGAGTACTTGGAGAGAGAAAGCCGCCCTCCGAGAATCGGGACCTACTGGCCGTCCGAAATTGGGCATTGCACGAGAATGAATTATTACAAGCGATTCATTCCAACGAAGATACCTTCCGAGAAGCTCAGGGTGTTCAAGTCCGCGGATCTGGCCCACTCGTTTGCCCGCGAGGTCCTGGCGAGCTCGGACAGAGTAAGACTGCTCACGTGGGAAAAGTCCTTCTCCATCCTCCACGACGACTTCGAGATTTCAGGACGCCTCGACGACATGATCCTCGTCAAGATCGCGGGAAAGGACGTACCGGTTGTGATAGAGGTCAAGTCAGTCTCGGGAAAATCGGTGGGGCACATAAGGTCCCCGAGCGTCCCGCACCTCTACCAAATACACCCATACCTCCGCGCGGTTCGCTCGAGCGTCGGAATCGTCTGGTACATCGCTCGCGATAAATTCTGTTAATAATATACGTATTTGCTACTATTTTTGATATGATAGGCTCGACTTTTTTACGCTGGTCTTCTGTAAAAAATTGCGTTATATAGACTGCAGGAGCCCAATCTCCGTCGGGTTGTTTTTCAAGGGGGAAGTAGTCTTCTCCGCAATTTTCAGCCCATAAAAGGTGATTATTAACCAAGTGCGTAACAAATTTCCGTAAATCAGACATTATTGCGCCATACTTCTTGAAGGTCATTTCCCAATATGGGAGGATACTAATAGTGTTGAACCACTGAAATTCGAGTGGAAGGTGGTCAATCACTTTAACGCAAATGGACGGAGGTTCTTGCAAACGATGGTTTAGAGCGCATAGAATGGTAGAAGGTATGTCGTTTATTGATTGTGACGTTAGCTTGTATCTAGGTATTATTGTAAGTCCATGTTTAAATTTTCCGTAAAGAATTCTGTTGTTTTGGTAAAAATTAATCGTATCATCAAGAGACTTCTTCACCACTGTACATGAATCGTTAAACAATTCCCACAGTAATTTTCTTTCGTTACTTGTAAGTTCGCAATTCGATCCGCGTGTCGAGGAGCAGCATCGGATGAAACTTGGGCGGCCGCCCACGTTGTGGTGTAACCTCGAAAGATGACTGTGTTACTTTTAGACCCTCCGGCATAGGCATCTCATTTAAATTTTCCAGTTCGCTTACTCTGTAAATGAGAAGGAAATTGTCCTTCGGGGGAACATCCCCCTAAACTTCTACCCCATAGAGGGCCTCTCTCGTTTCTCCTGATTTCATCGTTATGTTATCTGTGAGGAGAGTTCCCCCATGGACCGGGGGGATCGCGTGCGCCTCGAACCTGCCAAGCGCCCACAAAAGGTTCGGTTACGCATTTATCTCCACTTCGATTGAGGTAGCGAGGCCGCAGGCTACTAAACGTTCTGAAGCGGGCGATATTACCCTTGGTCCGGTAAATCAGTATAGCGGACTAAGTCAGATCGACTATCTTCGCTTTCGGAGCATTCTCCTTGATTGATTCTATCCCATTCATGCAGCCCGCCTTAGCCACATACCCTTCGCCAACCGCAATTGTCTCTCCGTTCGGCGCTATTAGTCTGAATCGGTATTCGCCCTTTGCATCCTTGAAGACCTCAAACTTTGGTTCGGCCAACTTCTTACCTCCCCTTTTAGAATAAAATACAGTAAGAGACGAGAGGACTAAAAGAATCAAAACGATTAGGATTATCAGGGCAATAGTCCAATCAGCCATCTCATCCCCCCCTCAGGTTTTTCTTGTGGGTTCTTAAGCCTTGCCAAAGTGCCCTTCACGGTAAGAATATTGGATGTCATTTGTCGGAATCGCCATGATTGTGCGAATTACGTCTCGCAATGTTTGATAGCGGGGGGGCTCGATCTAAGTGCTGGGACTGACGGGTACGGTGCTGGCGTAGTCGGCCGTTGCGTCCCAAACTGCGATGATCTCCACACCCATCTCATCGAGCATCAACATGTGGAGCACCATCGGATAGGCACGAGCGAGTTCTTGCCTAACAATCTGCAAACTGGCGATGTAATTATTTTTGGGGATGGAACTGACGAATTGCAACATGCGGTGATAGTCGTTGGTGACAACGGAAACAACGTGGAGCTTAATGCCCACACCAATCACCGCTATCATCGGCATTTTAGCTTCTTTGTTAACGCTTACACAATCGCCCACACTTACTACTTCCCAACGGCAGCCGAAACGGGACATGCGCAGGGATACTTCGGGACCGGGGAGTACTACGGCGAGGGGGCGGGGTCGACGTTTAGGCTCACCCCACCCGGACCCCACGGATGTAACGGGCACAAGGCGGAATTTACATCTCCAGCGTAGAAGCATGTTCAACCTCAAAATTTTCTCACTTGCTGAATCTCTAAATAACAAAAAGTGTAGTTAAGGTTATCACCCAAGAAATTATTCCAAACGTAAGCTCTTGCCCCTCAACCTTTTCCAAGTAGGCATAATAGTTCCATGTGATATGGGAAATGGTCGCTGCCCCGTACGGAAGTACCAGACTTGGTAATCTCCATTCGCGATTCGCTCGCATCGAGAGCCAGATATCCCACCCAACCATCGCTGTCCAGAAAATATGGTTGAGGCTAGGTATCACCCGGTGGAGACCCGGCGAGTACTCGACAAAGCCTTCCCACAAAAAAGAACGGTTTTTAGTTCAAAACTTTCCAAAAAAATTCGAAAAACTTTTATAGAAGTAAATTGTACCATTCTCAGATAGTTGGAGGTATGAATAAATTAAAAAGTGTAGGCGGCGAGCGATGGTGACGCTGTTTCATCAGCTTTCAGAATCCTGCATGAACATAACAATTGAACAGGATCTACATGAACAAAAACTTAAAACTTTAAAACAAATTTATGGGAGGGGGTATCGTGCTTGATACAAACCTTTTTGAGATAGACCCACATCCAATTAAATGTGGGCACCCGCGGGCCCACCACTCAATTTATTTGAAATGAGCAAGATTCGAGTTTCTCTTGGTTACTCAGCGTTGCGTCACGAGGGCAAAAGTCACTTGTTTTACTAAAATTTGATTTGAGATTGGATTTATACGCATGCGGGAATACTGTTTTTGGCAACTCGACCAAAAAGGAGGTGAATAATTTGATTGAAAGACGCGAGCCAGTTCCACCAGCAAAGAGAACCGTTAAAGGTTGGTACACCGTGCTTGCGCTCTCGTATGGAAGAAATGGCACTGTTGAAACATGGGTTAAAATCGGCGGTAAGAGATATAGTGATAAAAAGACAGGATCTGGCAACATACGGGCCGAGATTCTTAAAATAGGCCACACAGGCTGGAAGTGGACATGGTTAGGGCCTCGACGTAAAAGGGTAACGATAGAAGCTCAAGCTTATGCAAAAGTGAAGTCAGTACCCGCTGAAGCCGGTCCTTGGTATCACAGGGAAAAGGGCGATCCCACTCATGTGAGAATCTTTGATGGCATAGCTGATGCAGCTAGACTTCTAGGGATAGATTAGTATTTTCTAGTCTCTACTGCTAAGATTTCTTCGAAAGCTTCAGCATATCAGAATAAATGCACCGCTTGGGCGAAATCTTCGGCGAGCGCTTCGTCTTTTCGACGAGTTCGACCCCGGTCCCCCGCACTACTGCGACGGGGACCCCCTCGGCGGCCTCGCCCATTACAGCTTGCGCCGCTGTGGCAAGCTGGTCCGCGAGCGCCCGAAATGTCACACGGAGCGGCTTGCCGTAGAGGTCGTGCTGCCCCCGACAATCTACGATAGGTTCCAATCCCGCCACCCCTATTGCTTGACCAATGGTTCCCAGGCGAAGGGGCTTGACGTTACTGTCGGCGATGATTACTCCAACTCTGGCGTTAGTCCTCCGTGCGATTGTTTGCTGCAGTTCCCTCGCGGCTCGGTTTGGGTTTGTGGGCATGAGCACAACATGGCCGAGTGGGGCATTTGAGCTATCCACCCCCGCGTTCGCGCAAATCACCCCGCTTTTCAACGTTAGAATAACGTCCTTCGAAATGCTGAGCACGCGCTTCGCCTCGCGCAGCACGAGCTCGACGAACTCCGGGTCCTGACCGCTCTTCGCCGCAATTTTCCTAGCGCGCGTCGATGGGCGGACGCTTGCAAGTTCTCGCACTCGGCCCTGCGCAGTCGCGATAACCTTCGAGGAAATCACGATGATATCCCCATCCCGAAGGCCGCCAACCTGCTCAGCCGCTCTCGTTATCATCGCCGACAAGTCGTCTCCGGACTTAATCAGCGGCATGTTCAAACCTAGAACTTTCATATCATCCCTCCTGCATCTCGAATCGCTTCAGCCAACCGAACGGCTTGGAGCGTTTCTTTCACATCGTGAGTCCTAACCACGCTGACGCCGTTGAGCACAGCTATCGCAGTCGCGGCGAGCGAGCCAACGAGACGATCGGCTGGGTCGGGTAGGTTAAGCACTTTACCGATGAAAGTTTTCCTCGATATCCCGAGGCAGATTGGGCGTTTCAACCCCTTCAGCCTCCCTAGTTCAGCTATGATTTTTAAATCAAAAAGAGTTGCGGTAGGGTAAGCCCGTTTTCCGTGCGGCTCGTTCGCGCGTTTGCCCAACCTCTCGAGCCTAGCTGGCCAGTACCCAATCGCTGGATCGAGGACGACTTTTTTGAGTTGGATGCCGCGCTCACGGCATATGTGCAGGCTTTCCCCGAGGGCTTGACGGATATCGTCGATTTTGCAGACATCTCCAGGAGCGCGCTTCGCCGCCATCAGCACAGCTGAGCAACCAGCGCTGGCGATGATCTCAGCCATCTTGGGGTCCGACTTGAGCCCGCTGATGTCGTTAATCACAGTCGCCCCGGTGCTGATGGCCGCCTCTGCAATTTCCGCTCGTTGAGTGTCGGCCGAAATGGGAGCATCGAACTCGCGAGCCAGAACTCTGATTATCGGGATTAACTCATGCATTTCCCGTTCAGCCGAGATTGGTTTCGACCTAGGCCCCGTGCCTATCGCTCCTACATCGATGATGCGGGCGCCCTCCTCGATCGCCTTCGAGACCCTTCCAACGGCTTCTCGCTCACTTCGAACGATTGAACCCTTGTAGAAGGAGTCGGGACTCAGGTTGAGAGCATAAACTATCGCCACGGGCATGCCGTCACCGACCTCCACCTTGCCCAGCATTGCTTCCGCCAGGGGATCACGCTCGGCTAGAACTGGGGCAGCGCGAATAAAGCTTTGACGCAAAAAAGACTCGAATAGTGTGAAACTGCCCGAGCATGCTCAAGCCAGCCTGTCAATCAATTAATTTTCGTTTGTACAAATAAATCATTTTTTGTAATGCCGTTGTTTCGAATTCTAGCATCCACGATCGAACAGCGTGCGGAGAACTCTTCTAGGTGGTGCTTTTGATGGCCCGATGTGTGTTAATTCATAAAACTTAAAGTTCACAATTCCAAATCGCTAAGGGGGTGCACGTGAAAGAACTTCACCTTGCTCATACTTTATCAGTTGGAAATACAGAGATTTTACAGGATGTTATCACTCGAGGTGGTGAGGATGGCCAAAGTATTCAGTGACCTCATAAAGGAAGTGACGACCCCTGGTTACTGTCTCGCCTGCGGGGCATGTGTCGCCTCCTGCCCATTCGAGTGCCTCGAGATGGAAGGGGGGACACCAGCTTTAAAGAAGGCGTGCGTAAACTGCGGCATATGCTACGATGAGTGTCCGCAGGTGATTGATTCGAGGCAGCTTGAGCAAAAAATTTTTGGAAGAAGGGCTTCGGACGAGGAGGTGTTCGGTATCTATCAACGAGCGCTTTCGGTCGAGGCGAGGTCTCCCGACATCAAAGCGAGCGCCCAAGATGGCGGGGCGGTCACCGCACTTTTGGCGTCGCTCCTTGAAGGCGGGTTTATCGATGGCGCAATCGTGATGGGCGTGGGTTCTCTGCCGTGGCAGCCCACCCCGAGGGTTGCGACGGTCCGCAAGGAGCTCATAGAGTGCGCGGGCACGAAGTATGCGATGGGGCCGCTCTTCTTGGGGCTGCGAGATGCCGTTGACCTGCACTACTGCTCGCGAGTGGCAGTCGTCGGCACGCCCTGCCAGATCATCGCCTCGCGCCGGATGCAGCTCTCGCAGCTGACCAACCGCCGCTTGGGTGGGACGATCACGCTCCGCCTAGGGTTGTTTTGTGCTCACGCTTTTGAATACGAGAAATTTTACAGGGGCGTCATCCAGAATCAGCTCCGCACACCCCTCACCGAGGTTGTGAAGTTCGACAGTAAACGGGGGCGGTTCATCATCTACCGCAGGCACAAGCCAAGGCGCGAGCTTGCTCTAGAGGCGGTGCGGCGGTACGTTTGCTCGCCGTGCAAAGTGTGTATGGACTTCGCGGCTGAACTTGCGGACATCTCGGTGGGTTCGGAAGGGTCGCCCCTCGGCAGGTCTACGGTGCTCATCCGGACGCAAACCGGCTCCGAGGCCTTCGATATTGCCCGGAGATTTAGGGAACTTGATGTGCTCGAGCTTGAGAAGGTCAAGCCCGGTATCGAGGCGATCAGAAAGGCCTCGAAGGAGAAGAAGCTCAAGGCTGCGAAGGAGTTCCAGCGGCTCAAGCTGCGGCTTATAGATTTTCAAAAAAAGGGAGCGCGCGTGCCGAAGAGACACCTACCGATATGGGCGCAGGAAAAACCGTCAGTTCCTAAGGAAGAAGAGTCTTTGGAGCCGATAGCGGAGATCCGCAAACTTTAGTTATGCGGGTTTGAACTTGGTGAGATGAAGTTCAAATGGTAACAATGTTCATTTGAAAAATACATCTGGGGGCAAAATTTGAAATCTGACGTGTCCAAGCGGGAAAAACTCGAGGATTTCAGGAGGAAGGTGAGGGAGGTCAGGGCGAGGGAATGGAAGAGGGATGCCATCCGCGCTAGGCGGTTCACGGGGGAGGAAACCTTCCAGCAGGGGATCGACTTGATCAAATTTGCTATACATATTCACGAGGCGGCTGAACGTGCGGGAAATTGATGAGATATTGTTGCTCGTGTGCGAATTCAAGGATTTATGAGGAATTGAAAAATTTTATCGTAAATTTGGATTTCAACCATTTGTTTACCAGTAATGATTTCTATGTTTGGAGAAGCAGAAAAATTTAAACTAATTATGTAGTGGCACGGCTAAAGCAGCGCCTTTGCAATCGATCGCACGGCCCTAGCCGGCTCGGGCCCCATCGGTGACCCCATCACCGTTCGGGTTATGCCCAAGCGTTTCAATTCCTCGATGCGCGCGGCGAGTTCATCGACCGTGCCGCAGACCGAGAATGCGTCTATCATGCGTTCGGTTACCGCCGCGCGGGCCTTTTTCAGCTCCCCGACCCTGAGCAGGCGGCGGATCGACTCAACTTTCTCGACCTCGATTCCGTGACGCTCGAGCGATGCGCGGGGGGCGGACGAAGTCACGAACGAAACCACCCCACGAACTACGTCCCTCGCTCTCTTCAAATCGCCCCCGACCGACACGACCAGATACGCGACGAAATCGAATGTTTTGGAGTTCCTCCCGCTCGAGCGCAGTCCCCTCTCGATGTATCTGATGGATTCTTGGATGTCATCTGGGTGCGAGGCGTTGATGTGGGCTCCATCGGCGACCGAACCCGCGAGCTCGAGCATGCGCCGCCGCCGCCCGCCGATGTAGACGGGAATCTTATCCTCTGGCTTGAACCTGAGTCCCGCGTTCCTGCACGAGAAGAGCTCTCCCTCGAAGCTCACGCGGTTCCCGGCGAGGAGTTCGCGCACGATGTGGACGGCTTCTCGCACCGCCGTGACTGGCTTCCGTTGCTCTATCCCGACCGTTGCGAGGAAGAAAGGGTCACCCGCGGAAATCCCCAGCAGCGCCCGCCCGCGTGAAATTTCGTTGAGGGTCGCGACGGCAGCTGCGGTCACGGTGGGATGGACTAGGTAGGGGTTCGTCACGCCCGGGCCCAGCTTCACCTGGCGTGTCTCGAGCGCGAGTTGGGTGAGCACAGGGTAAATGTAGCGGTTGTGGTAGTGGTCGCAGACCCAGATCTGCTCGAAGCCGGAGCGCTCGACCAATCGGGCCAGCTTGACCAGTGCGTCTAGCTTCAGGTAAGGAACGAATTCAACACCGAATTTCATCTCGACCCTCTTCGGATTTAAGGCAGCGTGGCTAAAATAGCCGTGGGTGGCCGAGTGCAGCTCATCGCGCTCAAGGGGTTGCCGATGGTGAAAAAGGGCGACCGGGTGGATAAACTCATCGTGGACGCGGCGCAAAAACAGGGGTTGCGCCTGGAGGACGGAGATGTTCTCGTCATCGCGCAGACGATAGTTTCGAAGGCGGAGGGAAGTGTTGTCGACCTGCGCAAGGTAAAGCCGAGCAAAAAGGCCGAACAGATAGCGGCACGACTTGACAAGGATCCACGCGAGGTTGAGGTAATTTTGCAGCAATCCAGTGAAATCGTGAGGCTTGGGTACGTGATAATTTCGCGCACCAAGCACGGCTTCGTCTGCGCGAATGCCGGCGTCGATCACTCGAATGTCGACCCGGAGCATGTCACGACTCTGCCCGATGACCCCGATGCGAGCGCTGCCAGAATTCGGGATTTCATCAAAAGTGAACTTGGCGCGGAAGTCTCGGTAATCATATCCGATACTCAAGGGCGGACCTTCAGAATGGGCTGTGTTGGCGTTGCGATTGGCGTCGCTGGAATGAATCCGCTTCTCGACCTGCGGGGCAAGCGAGACCTTCACGACAGAGAGCTCCGCGTGACGATAACTTCCCCCGCCGACGCTTTGGCTGCGGCAGCTGTCTCCGTCATGGGGGAAGCAAGCGAGGGTACTCCTGTAGTGGTGGTTAAGGGGGCAATCTACGAGCGAAAAAACGGGAACGCGAGGGAGCTCGTGATGCCGCCGGAGCGGGATCTATTCAGGTAACCGAGACTATTTTTTACTATTACACTAGCCGATTCGACCGCCCTAAGAAATCTAGCGTTCCCCGAGCGGCACTATTTCTCTTTTGTAAATTGTGTTTATGAGAATGCCCGCTGAGCAATACCAAGCTGTAAGGGCACAGAAAATTCCTTCATATCC